>NZ_JCAKNC010000008.1:0-132117 GCF_059515925.1 Acinetobacter sp. CY81 | reverse complement strand
GGTCCAGCAGGCGAAGAAATTCATGTCGATGAATGGGGACGCATCAAAGTCCGCTTCCTGTTCAGCCGACAAGAAGACAACCAAGCCGATGGTGGTGCAGGCTCCAACAACAATGACACCGATTCAGCATGGGTCGATGTACTGACCCCATGGGCAGGTGAAGGCTACGGTGCACGCTTCCTACCCCGCATCGATGAAATTGTGGTGATCGACTTCTTCGACGGCAACATCGACCGCCCATTCGTGGTGGGACGCATCCACGAAGCACAACGCAGTCCAACCAAATTCGATATCAAAGGACAACTACCAGACACCAAAAAGTTAGCAGGCATTCGCTCCAAAGAAGTCCAAGGCGAAGGCTATGGCCAACTGCGCTTTGATGACACCACAGGACAGATCTCGACCCAACTGCAAAACAGTCATGGGGCCAGCCAACTTAACCTGGGTAACCTGAGTCATCCAAAAGAGACAGAACAGAGTGATGGCCGAGGCGAAGGCTTTGAACTACGTACAGACCAGTGGGGCGGAATCCGAGCAGGGCAAGGTTTATTGCTGAGCACACACGCCCAAGGTCAAGCCAGTGGCACACACCTCGATGCCAAAGAAGCCAAAGCACAACTCGAAGGCAGCCTCAACAATTCAAAAGCTTTAAGTGAAGTAGCAAAGAATCAGCAGACGGATCCGCTTGAGGTCCTCGAGAATATTCAATCTTATATTGAAGTCTTAAAAAAAGAAGATGAGAAAAAGGCTGAAGCGTTTAAATCTGCTGTGATGCTACTTGCTTCACCGAATTCGATTGCACTTACAACCAATGAAGATATTCATATCTCCGCAGATGGTCAGATCAGCCATAGTGCTGGGGATAGTATTAACATTTCCACGCAAAAATCTTTGATTGGGCATGCAAGCTCTAAGATCAGTCTATTTGCTGCGCAAGAAGGCGCACGACTGTATGCAGGTAAAGGGAAGATTGAGATTCAAGCACAAGGTGACGGTGCAGATTTGATTGCGCGTAAAGGCATTCAGATTATTTCAACGGAAGATACCGTTTATATCACCAGTCCCAAAGAGATTAATTTAACTGCAGGTGGTTCGCAGATTAAGATTAATGGCTCAGGGATTTTTCCAACCACAGGTGGTAAGTTTGAGGCGAAAGCTGGGCAGCATAAGTTTATTGGTGGTGAGAAAATAGTGAGTCAAATTCCAAGATTACCTTTAATAGATGGTGGTTATTCAAAGCAATTTATAATAGAAGATTCAAATGGGGATGGAATTAAAAATATAGATTATTTTATCTTCTTTAAAGATGGAAGTATTGATGGTGGGAAAACAGATAGTAAAGGTCGAACCAAAAAAATTCTGACGAAAAGTCAGGAAGAAGTGGAAGTCCATTTTGACTATCAATTTGATTCTGGAATAATAACAAAAGAGATTTAATAAATGTATTCAATTCAATTTTATTTAAATTACAAATCTAAAAATGGAAAATGGTTAAGATTTGAAGGTGCTAAATATAGATTAGTATCTCAAGATAATAAAATTTTGGATGAAAATTATACAGTAAAAGATGGTTTTACAAAAAGAATTAAGTTGGATAAAGAGCAAGTAGTTAGATTGGAACTTTATAATTTATCAACAGGAAAATATGAATGCCCAACATATATAGTTCGCCATAGCTTTGCTAAAAGTTCTATTGCAGATAAAACGTATTATATAAATGTAGAAAGACATTATTTCAGTGGGAAAATAGTTGATCAAAATTTCAAAAATAAGATTACAAATCTACAATATGAAATTTCTTCAATTGATGGAAAGGTTTTAGTAAGTCAAAGAAATTTAATAAATGGTCTAATGACAGCAAAAATTGATGAAAACGAGGGACCTATTCCATATTTATTAGATAAAAAAAATATTTTTAGAGAAATAACATTATCAAATAATCCTGTTGTTAAAGTTAGATTAAAAAGCCCTATGGCATCTCAAAACTATGAAACTACATTCTATCCTAGGCTTATACCTGTTGGTGCAGATAAAAAATTTAGAGATATTCCTCTGACAACAATCGTAAACCATACACAACCAATAAAACAGAATTCAAGTACACAAATTAGTAGACTTAAAGATACTCGAAAATTAACGATTTATATTAATAGTACACCTGGTGAAACATATTCTGTTGAAAGAGAAGATGGGGGTGTTGTATTCAATCCGAGTTTGAAAGAAGTTAAAACAGTACAGTTTCAAGATGGTAGTACAATTGAGTTAAAAATACCTTTAAAGTATATGGATAATATTATTTTAAAGAAAAAAGGGAAAGTTATTAATAAAATTAATATAAGAAAATTAGATGCAAAAAACTATAAGAGTGGGGAGTCTGCAAAAGAACTTAGTGTGGTTATAGATACAAGACTAGGAAAAGAAAATAAAAATAGTGTGAGTGATAATAGAAGTAATAGTAATTTAATGGTCTATTTATTTGAAATGAAGTCGAATGCTGTCCAAAGCGGAATGTATACCGTAAATGATTTAATTTATAATGTTGATAGTAATACTTTTAAACAAATATTAGCAACAGTATTAACTAGTTATAATTTTGATAATAATGCTATGCCAGCAATTGCAGGGATTACAGATACGGTAATGGAAAGGAAACAAACAATCGAGAGATATATTAAACCTTTTTTTAAAGGTGTGTATGCTGCAATTGATGATAAAAAAGATATTCTATTTTCAATTAAAACTTCTAGAGGAAAAAAAATACTGTCATTTTTACACTTTGTAAAAACACAATCAAAATTTAATATATATTTATTACAGGCAGCTGCAAACACAAAGTTTTTGCAATACTCCTTAAATACAGCTACGACAGCTGCAGATCATTTGAAAGGAAGCGTTAAAGGAAGTGTTGTTGGTTTTGTTGTTTGTGCAACTGCTGAAATTGTAGAATGGTGGGCAACTGATAATAGCAATATTGGTGATTTATTAGGTGCTTTAGTGTCTACTGCTATAAAAGCATATATAGGAGCATTAGCTTGTAGTTTAGCCATGAGTGGGGCCGTAGCATTGGCTGCTCTTACAGGTGTAGCGTTACCAGTATTAGCTGTTGTGGCTGTTGGCTTGATTGCTGGTGTTCTAGTTGCAATGTTTTTGGAGAGATTGGATTCTCACTTACAATTTACAACTAAACTTAAAACAGCCGCAAATATTGGTTTAGCTATTTATGCCGTTTGGAAAAACTATTTAATAGAGTCGTCAAAGAAAATTATAAATATTTCGAAGATTATATCAAGCTTAGTTTTTTTACAGGGCAATATTTTATTTAAGGTTTTATAATGCTAAAAACATTAATTTATAGAGATGAAAATGAGTTTAAATCATCAGTGAATCTCATTAATTCAATTATGTTGATATCTTGTATTGGTAATATTTTATTTTACTATATTGAAGATTCATTTTATTATTCAATGGGGTCTATTTTTTTTTCGTTTTTAATATTTTTTTATGGTTTGAGAATTGAGCGCGCATTTTCATATTATGTGTATTTTCTCTCTTTTGTTTTGTATATAGTCTTATTGGGTATTATTTTTCAGATTTATTATGCTTACACCTATATAGGTTCTTTTGAGTTAATTTATATTTTTTATTTTTCACTATTATTTTTATTAATTCTAGATTTTTTTTCGTTAAAAAGAAAAGGGATATTTAAGAGATTTTTTAAAAATTTTGATAAAAGTGTTGAGGAAGTTGTAGATGTTTTTGGTGAAAGAAAAAAATATCTTAAATTGTCGAGGCTGAATGGGAGTAGAGTTGCTACTAAACTTTTTGATGGGAATTCCCTTTTTGCTATTGCTTTAATTCCAGTTTTTTTATTAACATTTATTTTAACCCCATTTGTTAAAAGTATTCCTTCTATTATGGGGTATTTTGTTATGAAAAATAATGCATCTTACGAGCTGGTGGTGATTTTTATTTGTACTTTTTTACTTAATTTGATTATTTTGAAATTTTTATATGTTGCTTATGGTGGTGTTTTATATTTTTTTAAAAAATAAATTTTATTTATTTTAATATTTTATTGAATAATTTTTTCTATCTTTTAAATTGCTTGGCTCTAATTCTAAATAAATATGGAGATGACTAATATTTTCCACAATAATAGTGAATTTTTAGTATGAATAATTTAGTCAAAATTGAAGGTCGTATTCAAGAATTAGAAATTCATAATGGTGTGCTAAATACTTTAGGGGGTGCAGGAGATAACTTAATTAAATCTTCAGCGATTTTAAGTACGGTTGCTGGTAGTGTTTCATTAGGTGCACAAACCTTTTTTTAGCCACACAGAGCCGTTTACATATACAAACTGTGGTGATGAACATAGAGGGCAAAGTCTATGTAGGTCAGTTTCACCGTGCATTGTTAGCAGCAAATGAATATGTCATTTGTATTGCTAAGCAAATTGAACCCAATGTATATGAGCTGTATTCAGTGCTTAGTCCAAAAACAGGTTTACTACATATGCAAGTGAGCATGGGAGAATCGCTTGCAAAACATAAAGCTGGAGTGCAAAAAGAAAAAAATAGTTTGGTATGCCATTTCAATGCTAATTACAGGTATAGTAATCTTCACATTTGATAGTATTAATCTAGAAAATATTACTATTTTATTTATTTCAGGGATTCTATTTTATTTTATATTTTCCTTTATAATAAAAAATCTTCTAATTCTTTGGAGTCTCTACTTAGGAGTTTAGAAGGTATTTTAAATTATACGGGTTTAAAGGCACATTAAATATAAGCCTTCTAAAAAGCCGTTACCTGGATAATAAAAACTCTATTTTGTTAGAGTTTGAATATAAATATGGAAAGGCTATATATTAAGACTCTTTTAATAAAGATTATTTTGAGAAAAAATGAAAAACTCTATTTTATTTTTAATTTTAAGCACTCTAATAATTGGTTGTAATAATGACTCTAATGCAAAGAAACCTGTTGATAATGAGAGTCAAGAACTAAATAGTCTTGTGCATTCAGAAAATTCTTCTGAGATTTTTAAATTAGCAACGACCTACGCATCAAATGGTGGGAAGGAAAATTTAAAGAAAGCTTATGAGCTTTATAATAAGGCAGCAGAACTAGGATCCACAGATGCTATGTTGCAATTGGGTTTATTACTTAGAGAAGGAAATGAAGTTGTAGCAAGAAATGATGAAGCTTCTACACAATGGTTTATGAAACTAGCTGACAAAGGTGAAGCAGCTGGATTGCATAACGTTGGTGTAGCCTACTATAAGGGGCTGGGGGTTGAGCTGGATAAAAAGAAAGCATATCATTATTTTCTACAATCTGCGGAAAAAGGCTTGTTACAGTCTCAAGTGTTAGTTTCAGGTCTATTATATAATGGTGATGGTGTTAACAAGGATTTAGCTGCTTCATTTGAATGGGCGTTAAAAGCTGCAGAGCAAGGTGATGTAGACTCTCAGAATAATGTTGGCTTAGCCTACGAAAGCGGTGATGGGGTAGAGAAAGACCCTAAAAAATCTTTTTTATGGTTTAAAAAGGCTGCAGATAATGGACAAGTATTTGCGAATTATAATGTTGCACTAAAATATTATACTGGTAATGGCGTAAATCAGAATCTAGATGAAGCAATCAAATACGCAGAAGTTGCTTTTAAACAGGGTGATGAAGGCGCTTATCAATTACTTTCTGAAATTTATGGTGATGAAGCAAGTTTGAAATATAATCCAGCTAAAGTAGCTAATTTAAAGAAAGAATATGAAAATCTGAAGAACTAGTGTCTTATTGATATTTGTATCATGTGATTATTAAGAAGTTTTGTTGTTGCCATTTGATTTAATCGAGTCTCGCATGATCGATTATAACTTTAGTTAATATAAATGCCTTTTAGGCTTTTTATTTAAGGCAATAGTTTAATTGGACTTCCACTCAATGCTTGTAACAAGGTCACCTAAGTATCGTACTTAGTCTGTTTAGTCTGAACCAAACTTAAATGAGCTTCAAGTGTGGTAGGTTGTACAGTAATCAAACTCTTCAATGCTCACACCTTCGTGCAACAAAGTCATGGGAAATCATTATGTGATGGAAATCAAATATCTTTATTTAGAATTCAGTGGAAGAATTTGAAAAAGATAGGGGTGTGAGATATGTGTAGTGTTAACAAAACTATTGTGACTATCTTATTAAATTTTAGTTTAGTTAGTTGTGCTGAAAGTAGCACTCAAAAAAATGTGAAGTAAGGGTTGAACAAAACAATTATGATATTGAAATTCGTCATAATATAGATAAATTTATTTCTTCAAACGATCTTGCAATTAACGAGAATTTTAATACTATCATTAAGAGATACATGTCTAATAATTTTTATAATAAAAAAATTATTTTAAAAAATGAGTTGCAGAATGATAATGAAAATTTTGATTACAATGGATATTTAGAGAACTTTAGTGTATTTAATAATTATAATTCTAGCATCCTAAGTTATAAGTATGTGGATGGAGGTTCTGGAAATTATTTTGTTAGTCATAATTTTATTCCGAAAAATGAATTCAATTGGAATAGATTTGAATCAAATTTATCAGATCAAATTTATTTAATTTCTGGTAAAAAAGTTGATCCTGTAAAGTTAAATTCTCTATTGCATAGTTTGAAAAATGGAAGGGATGTAAGGGATGATTGCTCAGGGGAAGTGAAGGATATAGTCACTGAATTTGGTTATTCTAATTATCATGTGATTATTGTTACTAAATATGATTTTCAAAATCATTTGAATGAATTTGGTTCAATTTATTATCAGGTGTTTTTTACTAAACAAACAAATGTTAAGTACAGCGAATCTTATTATTAATAGACTAAAAAAAGCCCTTTCGGGCTTTTTTTATTTAAGGCAATTGCTGAATCGGACTACCACCGAAAGCCTGCAATAACGTCACATAAGCATTATACTGCGTCTGTTTGGCTTGAACCAAACTTAAACGTGCTTCACGTGTCGTACGCTGGGCATCGATCAAATTTTTCAGCGCCACGGCCCCATTCTTATAACGGACTTGGGTGAGTTGTTCTGTTTTCTCAGCCAGTTGCACATTACGTTCTTGTAAAGCGACTTGTTTGTCTATTTCATTACGTGCGGATAAGGCATTTTCAACATCGGCAAATGCTTTATATAGCGTCTGACGGTATTGAATAATTGATTTCTCATATTCAAGTTCATTGACACGCAAATCACGCTTCATGTCATTCCATTGCAGGAAAGGTAATGTAAGACCCGCACCCAATATTGCAGCAGGATTCGACAGCACGTTGCTGAGTGACGTGCTTGCGCCTCCTGTGGAAATGCTGCCTGTTAAATTAATCGAAGGATAATAGCTGGCCTTATTGGCATCTTTGTTCGCCAATGCTTTACGTAAACGTAACTCAGTTGCCTGCAAGTCAGGACGACGGGATAAAAGTTCAGCAGGTAAACCTGATTGAATTTGTGGTAGAGCAGAACGTGGTAAGCGCTGTGGCTCCGCAATATTCAACTGTTGAACAGGTTGATTCAATAAAACTGCAAGAGCAGTCCGTGTTTCAACTTTTTGCTGTTCGATCTGGCTTAACGTAGCTTTTTGACTCTGCACCGCCTGTTCGGCTGAGGTCAAATCGAGTCCAGAGACAGCTCCAGCTCGGTACTGTGTTCGTACTAATTCATAAGTCTTCTGCGTACTCGCCAAATTTTGCTGAGCCACAAACAGACGTTCATTCAGATATCCCAATTGCCAATACAATTGTGCTGTTGTCGCAATCAAACTCTGTGCAGTCGCCTGTAAATCTTGCTCTGTTGCCAGTGCTTCCCAACGAGATGCTTCCGTTTGATTGGCAAGTTTTCCGAACAAGTCCAGCTCATAGCTTAAACCTGGATAGTTCAATGAGATACCATTCGACGAGTCACCATCACCATCTAAACTAAAGCGATGACCGACTGAGGCACCTGCATTACCTATACGCACCCCTTGCTGACTTTCAGATTGCTTTGCTTGGATGCGTGCTTGTTGTAAGTTAATCCCTGCAACTGCTAAATCAGTATTGCGAGCAATGACTTGATCGACCAGTTGATTCAGTTGAGCATCGCCAAATAGTGTCCACCATTGATCATGAAAAGCCTGTTGGTGGATTTGTTGACTCATCTGCTGACTATTTTGAAATCCTTGAGGAATATCCACACTAGGAGCTTGATATGGTGATTTTACTGTTGCAGCACAGCCGACTAAAGAGCTGGTAAGAATTAAGGCAGTCGTGAGTTTGGTTAAATTCATTCGCATTATAAATTCCTTATTCTCTAGAAAGTGCATCAACAGGATTGAGGCGTGCAGCATTACGCGCTGGAATAAATCCGAACACGATCCCAATCAGACTTGAACATACAAACGCAGCAATAATCGATGTTGTTGAATAAGCCATTTGGAATGTTCCACCTGCAAAGTGGGTAATCAATTGACCAATACCAAGTGAAAGTAAAACACCCAAAATACCGCCCAAAATACAGACGAGAACGGCTTCAATCAGGAATTGTTGCAAGATGTCACTTTGACGCGCACCCACAGCCATGCGAACCCCGATTTCTTGCGTACGTTCAGTTACAGAAACAAGCATAATATTCATGACGCCAATACCACCGACAATCAGTGAGATCACAGCAATCGCGGAAATCAGTAGCGTCATGGTTGCAGTGGTTTGTTGAATGGTTTCACGAATACTGTCCGCATTTTGCGTAAAGACATCTTGAGCGCCATGACGTTGAACCAATAAGTTGAGAATGGCATTCTCAGCTGCAGCACTTGGGTATTCATCTTTAATTCGCACGATAATGCTACGAACATTGGACTGACCCAACATACGGCTCATAACGGTTGAATAAGGTAGATAAACATTCAGACTGTCCGAGTTACCCATCATGCTTTTTTGTGGTTCGATCACCCCGATGATGCGACTTGGTACACTTCCGAGTAAGATCACTTGACCAACAGGATCTGTACCATCGGTAAAGAAAGTCTTTTTAGTATTGTCATCAATGACCACGTCTTGCGCTTGTTCATTGATACTTTGTTTGTCAAAAGGCTGCCCAGATTGAAAGTTAAGACCTCGAACATAGAAGAAATCTTCACTTACACCATTTACAGTTGTTGAGGCTTCAATATCTTTAAAGCGACCTGTAACACTACTATTGACAGATGGGCTGACCCCATCGACATAAGGTTGTTCTGCTAAGGCATCTGCATCGGCAGGAATCAAGGTCTTGGTTTGTGAGGATCGAGAGTTGTCACCAAATCCACGACCTTGATAAACGGTAATGGTATTGGTACCAAGACTCGAAATATTTTCCAGAATCTGCTTTTGTGAGCCATTACCCAGTGCCACCACGGAGACCACAGACGCAATACCAATAATGATCCCGAGCATAGTCAAGAAAGTACGCATACGGTGTGCATTCATGGCTAAGATGGCCATGCGGAATGCTTCACCGAGACGATCCATTGCTGAGCGCCAAGATGAAATTTTCTTCTGTTCAGGACGAACTAAAGTCTGTTTTTCTAGGGGCTCATCATCATTAACAGGAATATTTGGCTCATCGGAAATGATATTACCGTCAGAGATTTCGATGATACGGGTCGCATTTTTAGCAACATTATGATCATGCGTAACCAGAATGATGGTATGACCTTTGGCATTCAGCTCACGTAAAATACGCATCACTTCAATACCACTGTTTTTATCCAATGCACCTGTGGGTTCATCGGCTAAGATCACATCGCCACCATTCATCAAGGCACGAGCGATCGAGACACGTTGTTGCTGACCACCAGAAAGCTGACTTGGTCTGTTTTGGGTTTTATCGCTTAGCCCTAAATCTGTAAGTAATTGCACTGAACGTTGATGACGCTCAGAAGAATCCGCACCTGCATAAATGGCAGGCACTTCAACATTACCTGAGGCATTTAGATCGCCCAACAAATGATAACGCTGGAAAATAAAACCAAAATATTCACGACGTAATTCAGCCAGTTCATCGGCTTCTAATTCACGGGTTTCACGCCCTTTAACTTTATAACTGCCTGCTGTGGGCTGATCGAGACAGCCCAAAATATTCATCAGCGTCGATTTACCTGAACCTGATTGACCAACAATCGCCACCAGTTCACCGGGATAAATTTCAAGATTTACCCCTTTTAAAATCTGTACCGTGGTTTCACCTGCGGGAAACTCACGAGTAAGATTTTTTACTTCGAGTAAGGGTTGTTTGATTTGATCCATGATTACATTCTCATTGGACCAGCACCACCACGGGCACCACGTTTCGCAGCGTCATTTGATGAATCAGCACCATCCGCAATTACGACTTTGTCACCTTGTTTCAAACCACGCATCACTTGAGCGGTTACACGGTTATTTAAACCGATCAGTACGGATTGAGGCTTAGCAGAACCATCTGCTTGTAACACACGTACCATGCCAATAGAGGCTTTGCCTTGTTCAACCAATTGACGCTCTTCCGTAGTCAATTCTAAACGAGCAGGGCGGTTTGGATTATTGGTATTTTCTTCACGGCTACGTTCCCCACGTGGCTGTTCAGCACCTGCTTCACGGTTCGGATTTTGACCACGTTGACGCTGTGGACGATTTGATGTTTGAACTGCAGAGGCTGGAATAGTCAGCACATTTTTTGCTTCATCTAAAATAATAAAAACTTGTGCCGTCATATCGATGCGTAACTTACCATCTTCATTCGGTACATCAAACAAAGCGTTGTAGTAAACCGCAGAGCTTGTAGATGAAGTATTTGAATTCGATTCAGTATTGATAGAGTTTGGCGCAGGTTCAACTTGACGAAGTGTTGCGTAATGCTTTTTCTCGCTGTTACCAAGAGTCGTGAAGTAAACCGTTTGACCTTCTTCAACCTTCATTACATCGGCTTCAGAAATTTCAGATTTCACTGTCATGGTGTCAAGTTTTGCTAATTTTACAATCGTAGGCGCACTTTGGTTCGCATTCACTGTTTGACCTTCTTCAGTCACGATCGCAACAATTGTGCCATCCATAGGTGCAACAATACGGGTATAGCCCAAATCTTCTTTGGCAGTCGATAGTGTTAAACGTGATTGTTCGATTTGCGCATTCACCGCTGTAATATCGGCTTGTGCTGTTTTGAAGCTAGCCAGTGCAGATTCAAGTTCTGCGCGCGATGTTGCATCTTGAGCATACATGGCTTTTTGACGGTTATATTCAGCTTCTACTTTGGCTAAATTGGCTTGACGAGTTGCTAACTGCGCTTGTTGATTTTTAATATTGGCTTCAGCTGTTTTGAGTTCATTTTCTTGACGAATTGAATCAATTTGGGCAATCAGTTGACCTTGTTTAACTTGATCGCCTAAGACCACATACATTTTTTTGACTTGACCAGAAACTTGCGAACCGACGCTGACCATCTTGGTCGCTTCAAGAACACCTGTGGCAAGAACTGAATTCTCAATATCACCACGCGATACATCTGCGGTAATGAATTGATTCTGTTCAGGCTCAGGCTTGAAGAAATACCAAGCAGTGGCCGCAATTGCAATCGCAATGACAGCAATGATGATCAGTTTGCTTAATTTTATTTTTGGCATGGTAGTCAAATAGAGTTTGAAAATTATGGAAATTATAAAGGTGAAATGAGGAGAAAGCGTGAATATTTTAAATTATTGAAAATGATAATTATTACTAACAATGGTTTTATTGAAATAGGAGGGATTTTTTTTAATTAATGGTTGAATAAAGTTCGTCCACAGACTTCAGCGATACATTGCTGAATCAAATGTTCAGGCTTTTCTTGGCTCTTTCCTTTAATCGCAGAGTCGATACGAAGTAAAAGTAGGGGCCAAGTTAAAAATTGTTGAGGGTTTAAACGACGTAAGGCTTGTTGGTATTGGCTGACTTTGGTCTTCCAAATGCCCAGTTGTAACGCATTTTGAGGTTGTTCATACAATTGCATCAGTAAACGCATTTCTTTGCTAATCGTCCAAAGAATTAAACTCGGTGCTTCTCCAGATTCGATCAGATATTGAAATGTTTTAATCGACTGTGCCAAATTACCTGCAATCATCGAATCGCTTAGGTCAAAGGTACTGTAGCGTGACTGATCCTGTAAGCATTCGAGTAAATGATTGACTTGAATTTGTGCTTCATTGGGAAATGTGTCAGCAACACGCATCAAACTATTTTTTGCAGCAAGCAAATTGTGTTCATGATGCTGTTCAAGCCAAACCCATGCATCACGATCCAGTTGTATACCCAGCTTATCTGCCTCAAAGCTTAAGACTTTTTGGCGCTCTTGCGGATAGTTCGCGGTTAATGCGACAACAACACCATTGGCTTCTACTGTTTGAAAAAAGGCAGATTTTAGACTGGCACTGTCTTGCTTAGGCATAATGATCACAAGCAGATTGTGTTCATTATGTTGAATATAATTTTTCAGTAATTTGAGGGTGTTGGCATCGGGTTTGATATTACCGTGCACTTCTACAGCTAAATTTTGAGAAAATAAAGACAGACTATTTAATGCATTAAATACATTTTTCCAATCACTGACTGAACTAATCTCATAGCGCTGGCGTTCGATATCCAGTTTCGTCCAACTTTGGCGAAATGCATCTATTAAGTTTTGTTCAAGCAGGGGTTCTTGTCCATGCAGAATCCAAGCGCCGCGTGCTTCATCAACGCGTTTTAGCGCTTGGAGATAGTCTATCTTCATGGTTTTACTGATTCATTAATTTTGCGGTTGAGTCGGCTGAACATCTTGCTGAATGGGTAATTGGACATTGACTTGAGCTTTTGGTAAACGGTTTGCTGAAATTTGACGCGACATTTGTTGAGCAACATCATCAATTAAAATTTGGCTTAAATAACGATATTGTTGGTCATCCGTATTCACGGTTGCCACGTTGTATTGATAGCTGCGAGATGCAGTTAAAGTACGTGGTTCTGTAATCGGATTACCTTGACGATCTTCAATTTGGAAGGTCACGCTTAAACGCAACAGAACTTCAATCAAACTACCTTTTAATTCGTGACGAACAGGTTGGTAGTCGAGTACACGTAGAATATAAGCATCATTGGCATTGCTAAGCTGAACACCAGTTGCAGATAAATATGCGCTCAGTTTCTTTTCTAAATCTTGCGTATTTTCAGGAAGAACCAATTGTAATTTGGTATAGACCAATGGTGTTGCCATTGGATTGGTTCCTTTTAAATGGAAACCACAGCCCACTAAGCCTGCACCTAAGCCCAAAGTTAAAACAACAGCTGCTAAACGTTTGACCAAATGCATGCGTAATCCTCTGTGTCATTTCCTCAAGATAAGGAAGATCAATAATATGTTCTGATTGTAGGTGCAAAGCCCGTTGGCTGGCAACGGGCTTTGTGTTTTTTAAGCCTTCCTTTAGTAAAGGGAGGTTTGGAGGGATCTATCTTCAAGCATTCCCGCTCCTTTTAGGAGATGAGGGATATATTCCTCATCCCAGAGGGAGAAGGGGCTATAAAGAATTAAACCACCAAGTTCACTAACTTATTTGGCACAACAATTTCTTTTTTAGTTGGACCTGTTAAGAACTGTTGAACCTCAGGTAAAGCTTTAGCTTGTGCCAAAATATCATCTTTAGAAGCATCTACAGAAACTTCTAATTTGCCACGAAGCTTACCATTGACTTGAACTACGATGGTTTGCGTATTACGTGTTAAAGCAGATTCATCTACAGCAGGGAACAATACTTTTTCCAATTCAATGCCAAATTCAGCCAATAATGTTTGGCTTAAATGTGGTGCAAATGGAGCAAGTAAAGTTAACAGCATAGTGATTGATTCACGTGCTACAGCAACGTCATTGTCATCTTGTGCTTCAAACTTATTGTTTGCATTTAGAAGCTCCATCATCGCTGCAATTGCAGTGTTAAATGCATGACGACGTTCAATGTCATCACCCACTTTTTGGATGGTTTCATGCGTTTTACGACGCAAATCTTGTGCAGGTGTTGAAAGCGCAGCTTTATCGATATTTGATGCATTGTTACCTTTTTCAAGGAAGCCTGTAGCCAAGCGCCATACACGTTTTAAGAAACGGTTAGCACCTTCAACACCTGCATCAGACCATTCAAGTGATTGATCTGGCGGGGCAGCAAACATCATAAAGACGCGTGCAGTATCTGCGCCGTACTGATCAATAATAGATTGTGGGTCGATACCGTTATTTTTCGATTTCGACATTTTCTCTTGACCGCCAACCACAACTTCTTGACCGTCACCTGAGTATTTCGCTGAAAGCACACGACCTTTATCGTCTTTTTCAAGCTCAATATCCGCAGGGTTAAACCATGTTTTTTTGCCAGACTCAGCTTCACGGTAGAAAGTGTCAGCTAAAACCATGCCTTGTGTTAACAAGTTCGTAAATGGTTCATCGCCTTGTACCACACCTTCATCACGCATCAATTTATGGAAGAAACGTGCATAAAGTAAATGTAGAATCGCGTGTTCAACACCACCGATATATTGGTTTACAGGCAACCACGTTTGCGCTGCTTCTGGTTTTACCAAGCCATCTGTAAAATCAGGTGATGCATAACGCGCGTAATACCAAGAAGATTCTACAAAAGTATCCAAAGTATCTGTTTCACGACGTGCATCGCCACCACAGCTTGGGCAAGATGTTTGGTAGAATTCAGGCATTTTATTGAGTGGATTACCTGAACCATCTGGAACAACATCAGTTGGAAGTACAACAGGCAGTTGATCTTCAGGTACTGGCACTTGACCACAGCTTGGACAGTTAATCATTGGAATTGGACAACCCCAATAACGCTGACGAGAAACACCCCAGTCACGTAAACGGAATTGAACTTTAGAGTTTGCAAGTTCTGTTGGTTCTAATTTTGCAAGGAAAGCATCATAAGCCCCTTGTAAATCTAAACCATCAAATTCACCTGAATTCACCAGTTTACCGTCTTTCGAACCGTACCATTCTTGCCACTGAGTCGCATCAAAATCCGCATCATCAGCGCCTTTTGCATCAATCACTTGCTTAATAGTTAAGCCATATTTGTTGGCAAATTCGAAGTCACGTTCATCGTGTGATGGAACAGCCATCACCGCACCTGAACCGTATGACATCAATACATAGTTTGCGATCCAAACAGGAACTTCTTCACCTGTTACAGGGTGCTTAACTGACAAACCTGTTGCCATGCCTTTCTTCTCAGCAGTCGCAAGGTCAGCTTCTGCAACTGAACCCATACGGCATTCTTCGATAAATGCAGCAAGTTCTGCATTGTTCTCAGCAGCTTTAAGCGCCATTGGATGTTCTGCTGCAACGGCAACATACGTTACACCCATTAAGGTATCGGCACGTGTGGTAAATACTGTTAAACCATCTGCGTAAATGTCTGGATTTGCTGAAGGGAAGGTAATTTCCATCCCTTGTGAGCGACCAATCCAGTTACGTTGCATCGTAAGAACTTGTTGTGGCCAACCGTCTTTTAATGTGTCTAAATCGTCTAATAATTCTTGCGCATAGTCTGTGATGCGGAAGTAGTACATTGGAATATCACGTTTTTCAACCAATGCACCTGAACGCCAACCACGACCATTTTCTACTTGTTCGTTAGCAAGTACAGTTTGATCTACAGGATCCCAGTTCACTGTTGAAAGTTTACGGTAGATCAAGCCTTTTTTATAAAGCTGAACAAATAACCATTGTTCCCAGCGATAATATTCTGGTGTACATGTTGCAAATTCACGATCCCAATCTACAGCAAGACCTAGTTTTTTAAGTTGATTACGCATGTAATCGATGTTTTCAAAAGTCCATTTTGCAGGTGCAACTTGGTGTGCAATCGCAGCATTTTCAGCAGGTAAACCAAATGCATCCCAACCCATCGGTTGAAGAACGGTTTCACCTTTGAGTGTATGGAAACGACTGATCACGTCACCAATCGTGTAGTTACGCACATGACCCATATGCAGTTTACCGCTTGGGTAAGGGAACATCGAGAGGATATAACGACGTGGACCTTCTACAGTGTCGGCAACTTTAAAGGCTTTGCGAGATTCCCAGTCTTGTTGGACTTGAGGCTCAATCGCACTTGCTTGATATTCGGAATCAATGTGAGTAGTCATAAACGTATTAGTGAATTACGGTCAAAAAGTTTGTTGCACAGCATAGCGCAAAATGCACCTAAAAGTGAATTTTGAGCGATGCATTCTTTGCAAAATTTAATTCAATAAATAGACTTTTTGAATTAACGTGGGGCTGTACGTTCTATAGCGCCGTTTTGTAGTGCTGCATTAGCATCACGTTGTTGTGAATCCATGCTTTGAGTTTGCGGAGTATTTGATGTTGTCGGTGCTTGAGCTGGGTTCGCAGTTGATGAGTTGTTATTTGAACTCGTATTCGATGAGTTTTGTTGAGCGGTAGATGTCGCTGGAATAGAGGTGCGATAACCGTAGGTATCAATTTTGCCACGACTCTTACTCAATTTGGGTGGAGGCGTAGTTGTGTAATGAGTCGTACCTTTGCTATCAACCCATTTATAATATTCTTTTGCAAAGCTGAGTGATGGTGCTGAACACAGCAGACCCAATGTTGCCCCAAGTAAAACAGATTTTTTCATCAAATTTTTATTGTTCATACGGTGTACCTGATTCCCAATTTTGTTCAAAATGAATCGTTGCATTCAACTTTTTAAACGATTATATCCTGTTCCTTAGAATTTGGATATTTTGTATTAATTTTAATCATAATGCATTTGATTAAAAGATTTCTTTTTGAAATTTATAATCTTATAAGTGATTGAATTATTATTTATAAATCATACAAGAAAAAGTTATAGTTTGAAATTCGCCCGCTTGGTAAATAAACAATAAAAAGCGCACATCAAACCTTGACTTTGATCCTATAAATCACTAAAAATGCTGCTCTAGTTTTATATGTTTTGTTCGATCACCCTTCGAATGAAATAGATCGCTTGTAATAACATCTGCTCTAAGCCGAGAAGATGAAATCGCAGAAATATGTTTATCCCAACATGTTGAATATGCACTCACAACTCAAACGGTTGTGAATCAGAAAATTTTTTTATTACAGCAAAAACGAGTATATATGTGTGCTATAACAGTGCATACAAATGAATGAATGAGTCTCGAGTTATGTCTCCCATAACCTCGTGCATATAATATTTAGGGTGAAGACGTTGGAACTTTTATCTGGTGGTGAAATGCTTGTTCGGGCTTTGGCTGACGAAGGCGTTGAACATGTTTTTGGGTATCCAGGCGGCGCGGTTTTACATATTTATGACGCGTTATTCAAGCAAGACAAAATTAATCATTACTTAGTTCGCCATGAGCAAGCTGCTGGTCATATGGCAGATGCTTACTCGCGCGTTACAGGTAAAACAGGTGTGGTTCTCGTGACTTCAGGTCCGGGTGCAACCAACACTGTGACTCCAATTGCAACTGCCTACATGGACTCAATCCCAATGGTGATTTTGTCTGGTCAGGTACCATCGCATTTAATTGGTGAAGATGCTTTTCAAGAAACAGATATGGTCGGTGTATCTCGTCCAATCGTGAAGCATAGTTTCCAAGTGCGCCATGCAAGTGAAATTCCAGAAATTATTAAAAAAGCATTTTATATTGCGTCTTCAGGTCGTCCAGGTCCTGTTGTTGTCGATATTCCTAAAGATGTGACTAATCCAACAGATAAATTCGCATACGAATATCCTGAAAAAGTGAAAATGCGCTCGTATCAACCGCCACATCGCGGCCATACAGGGCAAATTCGTAAAGCGATTGACGAGTTAATCAATGCTAAACGTCCAGTGATTTATACTGGGGGTGGTGTTGTTCAAGGAAATGCTTCTGAATTATTGACTGAGCTTGCACATCTTCTAAATTATCCAGTGACCAATACCTTAATGGGTTTAGGTGCTTTCCCTGGAAATGATGAGCAGTTTATCGGTATGTTGGGCATGCACGGTACTTATGAAGCAAACATGACGATGCATAATGCTGACGTGATTTTGTGTATCGGTGCGCGTTTTGATGACCGTGTAACTAACAATCCAGCAAAATTCTGTCCAAATGCAAAAGTGATTCATATTGATATCGACCCTGCGACGATTTCAAAAACCATTATGGCGCACATTCCAATTGTGGGTGCGGTAGAGCCTGTACTTCAAGAAATGTTGGCTCAATTGAAACAATTAAATGTTTCAAAACCAAATCCAGATGTGATTGCACATTGGTGGACTCAAATTAATGAATGGCGCAAAGTTCATGGCTTACGCTATGAAGCAGGCGTTAATGGCGTAATGAAACCACAACAAGTGGTTGAGGCATTGGATAAAATTACCAACAGCCAAGCGATCATTACGTCTGACGTAGGTCAGCATCAAATGTTTGGCGCAAACTACTATAAATACACACGTCCACGTCAATGGATCAACTCGGGTGGTCTAGGCACCATGGGTGTTGGCTTGCCATATGCAATGGCAGCCAAACTTGCATTCCCTGATCAACACGTCGTGTGTATTACGGGTGAAGCATCGATTCAGATGTGTATCCAAGAGCTTTCTACATGTAAGCAGTATGGCTTAAATGTAAAAATTCTTTGCTTAAATAACCAAGCTTTGGGCATGGTTAAACAATGGCAAGATATGAACTACGAAGGTCGTCATTCAAGCTCTTATGTAGATTCATTGCCTGATTTTGCGAAACTCATGGAAGCATACGGTCACGTCGGTATTCAAATTGACCATGCAGATGAACTTGAGTCTAAGTTAGAAGAAGCAATGGCGATTAATGATAAGTGTGTATTCATTAACGTAATGGTTGATCGTACAGAACATGTATATCCAATGTTGATTGCAGGTCAGTCTATGCAAGACATGTGGTTAGGAAAAGGGGAGCGTACAGCATGAGACATATTATCTCTGTACTTGTAGAAAACGAGGCTGGTGCGCTTTCACGCTTGGTGGGTTTATTTTCTCAACGTAATTATAACATTGAGACTTTAAACGTAGCGCCAACTGAAGATCCAACCATGTCACGTTTAACGTTGACTACCTATGGTGATGATCATCAAATCGAACAAATTACCAAGCAATTGAATAAATTGGTTGAGGTGGTAAAGGTTGTTGATTTATCTGAAGGTGCGCACATTGAGCGTGAACTGATGCTGATTAAAGTAAAAGCATTAGGTTCTGCGCGTGGCGAAATTAAACGTACAGCGGATATTTTCCGTGGTCAGATTGTAGATGTAACACCTACAACCTATACGATTCAAATCGCAGGTACGACTGAAAAAATTGATGGTTTTATTGATGCTTTGGCTGAGAACACCATTCTTGAAGTTGTACGTTCAGGTGTGTCAGGTATCGCACGTGGCGAAAAAGTTTTAACGCTTTAATTTTCTAAAAGAAATTAGGCAAAATTGATTTAAATTTTATTCACAAATTCTTCCTGTCCATTGGGCAAATCTGACCAAGTCATTCAAGGCTTGGTTGGGGAAAGGGAAAACAAAAGCATTTTAGCGGAGACAGCAATGCAAATTTTTTACGATAAAGACACAGACTTATCAATCATCCAATCTAAAAAAGTAGCGATCATTGGTTACGGTTCACAAGGTCACGCGCATGCGCTTAACCTTAAAGATTCAGGCGTTGACGTAACTGTAGGTTTACGTGCTAACTCTGCATCTTGGAAAAAAGCTGAAAATTCTGGTCTTAAAGTTGCTGAAGTTGCTGTTGCTGTAGCGCAAGCTGACGTAGTAATGATCTTAACTCCGGATGAATTCCAATCTCAACTTTACCGTGACGAGATTGAGCCAAACATCAAGCAAGGTGCTACTTTAGCATTTGCTCATGGTTTCTCGATTCTTTATAACCAAGTTGTTCCACGTAAAGACTTAGACGTAATCATGGTTGCTCCAAAAGCACCTGGTCATACAGTTCGTTCTGAATACCAACGTGGTTCTGGTGTTCCAGATCTTATCGCGATTCACCAAGATGCTTCTGGTAATGCACGTAACGTTGCTCTTTCTTATGCTTCTGGCGTAGGTGGTGGTCGTACAGGTATCATCGAAACTTCTTTCCGTGAAGAAACTGAAACTGACCTTTTTGGTGAGCAAGCAGTTCTTTGTGGTGGTGCTGTTGAATTGGTTAAAATGGGCTTCGAAACTTTGGTTGAAGCTGGTTATGCACCAGAAATGGCTTACTTCGAATGTCTACACGAACTTAAATTGATCGTTGACTTAATGTTCGAGGGCGGTATCGCTGACATGAACTACTCAGTTTCTAACAACGCTGAATACGGCGAATATGTAACTGGTACTGAAGTGATTAACGAACAGTCTCGTGAAGCAATGCGTAATGCGCTTAAACGTATCCAATCTGGTGAATATGCGAAGATGTTCATTCAAGAAGGTGCGTTAAACTACCCATCTATGACTGCTCGTCGTCGTCAAAATGCTGCACACGGTATCGAAGTAACGGGTAACAAGTTACGTGCAATGATGCCTTGGATTCAAGCAAACAAAATCGTAGACAAAGAAAAGAACTAAGTTCTAATTTCTAAGTCAAAAAGCCCTTGTTTTTAACAGGGGTTTTTTTATATAAAAAAGGTGAGTATTCATGTTACGTGCCTCAAAACAAATCAAAGTAATACTTTGATTTGTTTTTCGTACCTTGGATTCAAGCAAACAAAATCGTTGATAAAGAGAAAAACTAATTTCCAGAATCAATTGATTTGAATATGAAGACCCACTCATTTTGAGTGTTTTTTTATTTGTTGCTTCGAGCTTTAAGAGAAAACAGCTCTATTTTACCTTCCTTACACTTCACTCAGAACTGCTCATACTTTGAATTCTAATCAATAAAATCATCGATTAAGTGAAAGTTAATTTCTAAAACTCTCAAACTTTAATGTGAATTATAAATATTTGATGAACTACTTTTTAATTTAGTTTTTTATGATTTACTAACATAAGTAAAAAAGAGGTTGGTTGTGAATGAGTTAGTGAAGGTAGAGAGGTGTAACGTTTAAAGTTATTTGTAAAAATAAGGACTTAATTTTTACACTTATGATTATGGTAAATTGTGATTGATTAATTTACATAGAAGTGTGGCTTCATAATGAAAACTAAAACACTCTTATACCTTTCACTTATTTTTTTCCCAATGTTGAGTAATGCTGAAACAGTATCAGCAACTCCTAATTTAAACCCCTTGACACAATTATCTAACGTCCGTATCTCTATGCAACGCATGTTGCAATCCACGGATAACCAATATTTCTTAAGTTTATTTGCAGGTGTGAATAATCCACGTGGAACTTTAACTGTGTTGCAAAACAATCAGCAAATTCAGTTTAAAGGGTCACAAAAGGGAAATGATTTGGTACTCAATGCAGATCTGAGTAATCAGGCTAATATTGAAGTGATTAAACAAATGACGGGTACATTAGATGCAAACTCAGGTGTCTTTAAATCAAAAGTTCTAGTTGATCAAGATTTGCAGAATATTCAGTTTGAACCTGTATTTAAAGTCGAAAATAAACCACTCTTCACTTTTAAATTCTATGGTGTAAAAGCGGATACTCAAGCTCGTGAGCAACTTCTAACGCGTGTCGATGTTATCGATAAAACCACAAAAAAGGTTGCTCAAACACTGACAGGATTTTCAGCATTTCCAAACAGTATTGGTTATATGGATATCAACTTTGATGGCTATTATGATGTGATTTTGTCTGATCTTTCACAAGATCGAAAGCTTGAAGATAAGCGCTTTATTTATTGGATGTATAATCCTAAGACACAACAGTTTCAACGCTCGCCACAGTTGGAGAAAGTTGTAGGATTTCCAAATTTATATGGTGAAAAACAGCAGATTGATTTTGGAAATGGACAGCTATTTCAAGTCAAAAATGGGCTACTCAATCAGATCACATCTGATGAATAGGATGTACTGTTAAAGCATAAAATGAACTAAAAATTATGATATGGAATAATGGAAACTTCCATAGATTCAAAAGTATAGATTTGAAGCTAGAAAATATGACAAGACTTTAATTAAACTTTCATCATATTGAAATTATTATCTTTTACAGTCTAGTGACGAAAAAAGAAATAATAGAGGTGTGATGATGAGAATCATGGACACTGCATTATCTAGACAGAGAACAATATTTGATAACAACCGTTTTCATTTTAAAAGTCAAAATAATCCACAGTCTGAATTAAAATTAGTTGAAGATTTGGTTCGCCCACGACTAAAAATAGCCATCGTTACTGAAACATGGTCGCCTGAAGTCAATGGTGTCGCATTGTCGCTCTTACATATCTGTAAAGGATTGCAGAAATTAGGGCATAAGATTTTGTTGATCAGACCGACACAAAAAGTTGCCTGTACAGAATTTTCACCAAATAAAGAATGCTTAGTGAATGGGCAGATGATTCCGAAGTATGGGCAAATGCAATTTGGATGGCCGCAATACCGCAAAGTGTCCAAATCTTTCGAAGTCTTTGCACCAGATATTGTTCATATAGTGACGGAAGGTCCATTGGGGCTTGCTGTACTCCAAGCCGCGAAGGCGAAAAATATCCCTGTCACCAGTGGTTTTCATTCTGCCTTTCAAGATTTTAGTCGCTTTTATGACTTGGCATTTTTAGTCAAGCCCATACAGCATTACCTAAAGTGGTTTCATAATAATACTCGGGTAACGTGTGTACCTAGTCGGGACACAGCCGAGGCAATTCAGAATTTTGGTGTGACTTGTGATGTTCAAGTGATTAAAACTGGCGTGGATATTGAAAAATTCTCACCACGTTTCCGCAGTTCAGTTTTGCGCCGTAAATGGGGAGCATGTGAATTTACTACAGTGATGCTCTATGTTGGACGAGTATCACAAGAAAAAGAAATTCAAGTGCTGATTGATGCTTATATTCAGCTTAGACAAAACTCAGATAAAAAAACCAAGTTGGTCATCGTGGGGGATGGTCCAGATCGTGAACGCCTTGAACGATACTCTAAAGACCATGATGTAATTTTTACAGGGGTGTTACGTGGTCAGTTGCTGTCAGAAGCATTTGCTAGTGCAGATGTATTTAGCTTCGCGAGTCAAACTGAAACATTTGGCAATGTAGTCTTAGAGGCGATGGCGAGTGGTTTGCCTGTCGTGGCTTATGATTATGCTTGCGCTAAACAGTATTTGGATACAGATGCCGCTTGGTTGATTCCACTTGGTCAAAAACAATTATTCAGCCAGCAGTTACAAAGCTTGCCCAATAATAAAGTGCTGCATGCCATGGGGCGTAATGCACTCACTAAAGTTGAAGATGCAGGCTGGAGCCACCCAGTTCAGCAATTAGAAGCAATGTTTTATCGCATTATTCATGAAGATTTAGTTCATCAAAACTTAGTTCAACCTAAGCAACTTCTCAATCCTATACATGCAAGGAGTGGAGATTATGAATATTAAAAATACCAAAACAAAAATATTAGATTTAGATTTAAAAGGTTGTTTATACCTCAATCATTTTTCACATCAGCATAAGATTGCTCATTTTTTTAAAGTCATTAGTCGACTTGGAGATGGGTTGTTTTGGTATTTAATGTTGGCATTCGTGTGGGGGATACAAGGGATTGGTTATAGTTTACAAATTGTCTATCTGATACTAGGCTGTAGTATCGGAACGGTGATTTATAAAACTTTAAAAAATAAAACCACTCGACCGAGACCGTATCAAGTTCATCAAGTTATTCACTTGGGTGAGCGCCCGCTTGATCACTTTAGTTTTCCGTCAGGACATACTTTACATGCGGTGATGATCACTACTGTATTAGGGTATATCCAACCCCTGCTGTTGATTGTGATGTTGCCATTCACTATCTTGGTGGCGTTGTCACGGATGGTTCTAGGTTTACATTACCCAACGGATGTATTGGTAGGGGCGTGCATTGGTGCAGTCATGGCTACCAGTATTATTCACTTTGCATCTTACTTAAATATTTTGCTTTAGATTGTTTTATGGAATTAGTTGTGAGTTCGATTAACGTTGTAACAAAATGAATAGGCGTGTTTATTGAGTTTTGTTAATATTTAGCTTTAAAGCATTTAATTTAGGAATACCTATGGGCTTACGTTGGACGGACACCCTCGATATCGCGATTGAACTTCTTGAAGCACATCCAGATGTTGACCCACAATGGATTCGTTTTACTGACTTACATGCATGGGTATGTGCTTTACCAGATTTCTCTGATGATCCAAATAAATCGACTGAAGGTTTATTGGAAGGAATTCAGATGGCTTGGATTGACGAGGCACGTTAAGTCTCCGATCGAAAAAATCTATTTTTTTACACAGTAAAAGCAGAAAAATGGCTTTTATTCGGTATAATGCGCAAAATTTTCTCGTCTAAATAGACTTAAGGAGCCGATCATGGCTATTGAACGTACATTATCTATCGTTAAACCAGACGCAGTTGCTAAAAACAACATCGGCGACATCTTTGCTCGTTTCGAAAAAGCGGGTCTTAAAATCGTTGCTACTAAAATGAAGCATTTGACTCAAGCTGAGGCTGAAGGCTTCTACGCTGAGCACAAAGAACGTGGTTTCTTTGGTGACCTAGTTGCATTCATGACTTCTGGTCCTGTAGTTGTATCTGTTCTTGAAGGCGAAAACGCTGTTCTTGCTCACCGTGATATCCTTGGCGCGACTAACCCTAAAGAAGCTGCTCCTGGTACGATCCGTGCAGATTTCGCTGTAAGCATCGATGAAAATGCTGCTCACGGTTCTGACTCTGTAGCATCAGCTGATCGTGAAGTTAACTACTTCTTCGCTCAAACTGAGATTGCTCCACGTACTCGTTAATACGCAGTATTCGAACCAGATAAGTGATATACTGCTTATCTGGTTTTTTTATTCCCGAACCTTTTTTTTGCTCGATTATTGAGCAATTACTTCCATCCCACGACATGATTTAGGTAGTCCTCATGAATTCAGAAGTTGTCGCTTCATCCGTAAATTTAGATGAACCACAGCAATCATCTCCCCGTACGATTCAAACCAGTGCGGTTGAGAAGGTGAACTTACTGGGCATGTCTCGTCCTCAAATGGAAAAGTTCTTTGAAGACATGGGAGAGAAGAAGTTTCGTGCGGGACAGGTGATGAAGTGGATTCATCAGTTCTTTGTGACTGATTTTGCTGAAATGACTAATATTTCAGGTAAACTCCGTGAAAAATTAGAGCGCATGTGTGAAATTAAAGCGCCAGAAGTCGTTCATCGTAATTATTCAAAAGATGGAACACGTAAGTGGGTATTCCGTGTTGGCGATGGTGAGGGGTCTCTGGTTGAGACTGTGCTGATCCCTGCTGATGATAAAACGGGTGCGCGTAAAACTTTATGTATTTCGTCACAAGTGGGTTGTGCATTGGATTGTTCATTCTGTTCTACAGGTAAACAAGGTTTTCAACGTGATTTAAACCAAGCTGAAATTATTGGTCAGTTATGGATGGCAAACTTCTCTTATATGGAAGATGTGCCTGTTGCAGATCGTGAGCGTTCAGTGACGAACGTGGTGATGATGGGAATGGGCGAGCCATTACTCAACTATGATGCAGTATTGAACTCGATGCGTATAATGCTTGATGACTTTGCTTACGGTATGTCTAAACGCCGTGTGACACTTTCAACCTCAGGTGTTGTGCCTAAAATTGATCAAATGATCAAAGATATTGATGTTGCACTCGCAATTTCATTACATGCACCAAATGATGAGTTGCGTAATGAGTTAGTGCCTATCAATAAAAAATATCCACTTGAACAACTGATCGCCGCTTGTCAGCGTTATATTGCTAAAGATGGCAATGAAAGTTCACGTAAACATGTGACGATTGAATATGTAATGCTCGATGGTGTGAATGACCATGCTGAGCATGCACAACAAATGATTAAGTTATTGAAAAACTTACCAAGTAAAATTAATTTAATACCATTTAATCCGTTCCCGCATGCGCCATATGGTCGTTCAAGCCGAAATCGTATTATTTCTTTCCAAAAAACTTTGTCTGATGCAGGATTTGTGTGTACGATTCGTCAAACACGTGGTGATGATATTGATGCAGCGTGTGGACAATTGGTCGGTCAAGTGGCTGACCGAACACGCCGTGCTGAACAATGGAAAAAGAAAGTCGAAGAACGTAATGTGATTATGCGCTCTCAAGGCTAAAGTATTATAAAGGGGCAGGTTTTGAATAGACCTATGTATAAAAAAACGGTCGTTATTGTGGCGATGTGTTTATCTGCATTGGTAATCCAAGGTTGTCAGACGACAACCACGGGATCAATTTTGAAAAAAGACCCTGAAAAAGCAGTACAAGTCCGTACTCAAATGGCGGCGGAATATATTCGTAGTGGTGATTTAGATGCGGCAAAGCGTGCATTAGATCAAGCGCTTGAAACGGATTCGAGAGATGCGACTGCCAATATGATGATGGGTGTCTTACTACAACAAGAAGGCAGCCAAATTAGCTTAGATAAAGCCGATCGTTATTTTAGTCGTGCGATTTCTTTAGAGTCTGATAATGCTCAAGCACGTAATAATTACGGCACTTATTTGTTTCAAGCCAAACGCTATAATGATGCAATACAGCAGTTTACAATTGCGGGTGCAAGTTTAGGGTATGATCAACGTTTTCGCGCATTGGAAAATCTAGGTCGGACTTATCTTGCGATCGGTGATAGCTTAAATGCTGAAAAAGCCTTTAAGCAAGCACTGTCAGTTAATCGTAACTCTGCGATTTCCATGATTGAATTGTCTGAAATTTTTTATTTACAGCAAAATTTTGCTGGCGCTCGACAGGTGTATGAACAATACGTTCGTACAGTAGGTCAAAAAAACCAAGGTGCACGTGCACTTTGGGTTGGTTTGCGCATTGCGCGTGCCAATGGTGATAATATGGGAATGAACGTGATTATTAACCAATTACGTGCACTATTTCCAGAGAGTCAAGAATATCAACGTTATTTGCAATTACAGTACAGTACTGAGGCCGTATGGAAGTAAATCCTAATTCACAGCAACCTACTGGTTCAAGCGTAGTACCTAATGTTTTAGGAAATATTCAGCGCCCTGGTGAGTATTTGCGTCAAATCCGTGTATCACAATCACTTGAGCTTTCACAAGTTGCTCAAGATTTGAAAATGCCGATGAAAACTTTAGAAGCATTGGAGCATGATGATTATACAGCTTTGCCTGAAGCTACATTTATCAAAGGCTATTACCGCTCATACGCAAAGTATTTAAAAGCAGATGCAACAGCGATTATTCAACGTTTTGATGAGATTTATGAAAATGATACGGGCTTATTGCCAAATCATGCTTTGAATAACTCTCCAATTAAAATCATGGGCAAACTACCAGGTTCTAAGTCTGACCGTAATCGTAAATGGTTAAAACGTATTTTATATACTTTACTTGCATTGGCTGTCATTTGGTTGGTAGTTGTTGGGATTCAAAAAATCACAGCTAAAAATAAATCTACAACATCTTCTCCGACACAAAACAACGATCTTCAAGTTTTAACCTTGGATAATAATGCGACGGCGACTGTTTCTGGTGATCAAATGGAGTTGCAATTTACGCGTCCAACATCGGTACATATCGTAGATAGTACAGGTAAAGTTTTAGCTACAGGCCGCCAAGCAACTGCATTGACTCTCAATGGTGAGTCGCCATTCCAAATTCGTTTAGATGATGCAGAAGCTGTGTCATTGAGCTTAAACAAAGAATCGATTTCATTGTCTCCATATACTGTGAACGGAAAAGCTGAATTCCGTTTGTCTCGTTAATGGAAAAAGAGTAGAGCGTACATGATCGTAAATCCTATTAAGCGCCGTCCAACCCGTAAAATCCGTGTCGGTTCTGTGTATGTCGGTGGTGATGCGCCGATCAGTATTCAAAGTATGACCAATACTGAAACCTGTGATGTGGCTGCAACAGTCGCTCAGATTCAGCGTTGTGCAGATGCAGGTGCGG
Source organism: Acinetobacter sp. CY81 (assembly GCF_059515925.1). Classification (NCBI taxonomy): domain Bacteria; kingdom Pseudomonadati; phylum Pseudomonadota; class Gammaproteobacteria; order Moraxellales; family Moraxellaceae; genus Acinetobacter; species Acinetobacter sp. CY81. The sequence continues at coordinate 104,006 of NZ_JCAKNC010000008.1, read as the reverse complement.
ATATCATGCGTGTATCTGTACCGACCATGGAAGCGGCAGCAGCTTTTGGTGAAATCCGTAAGCAAGTAACTGTGCCTTTGGTTGCTGATATTCATTTTGATTATAAAATTGCACTTGCTGTTGCTGATTTTGGTGCAGATTGTCTACGGATTAACCCAGGTAATATTGGTTCGGAAGCAAAAATTCGTGAAGTAGTTGCTGCGGCACGCCATCATGATATTTCAATGCGAATTGGTGTTAATGCGGGTTCGCTTGAGAAAGATATTCAAAAGAAATATGGTGAACCGACAGGACAGGCGTTACTTGAGTCTGCAATGCGTCATATTGATATTTTGGATCGTCTAGATTTCCAAGAATTTAAAATTTCAGTAAAAGCATCAAATGTGTTTTTAACAATGGATGCTTATCGTTTATTATCAGAACAAATTGATAATCCTCTACATTTAGGTGTAACCGAGGCTGGTATTTACCGAACAGGTTCGGTTAAATCTGCAATTGCTTTGGGTGGCTTGTTGATGGAAGGCATTGGTGACACCATGCGTATTTCATTGGCGGCTGAGCCAGAAGAAGAAGTGAAAATTGGTTTTGATATTTTAAAATCATTGAGCCTTCGTTCTAATGGGATTAACTTCATTGCTTGCCCGAGTTGTTCACGTCAAGAGTTTAACGTGATTTCAGTCATGCAGCAGCTTGAAGAGCGTTTAGAAGATATTCGTACACCAATGGACTTATCTGTTATTGGTTGTAAAGTGAATGGGCCAGGTGAAGCCAAAGAAGCAGATATTGGTATTGTTGGTGCAGCACCACGTTCACTGGTTTATCGTAATGGTGAGAAAAGCCACTTAATTGATACTAATCAGTTGGTTGATGAAATCGAATCAATGGTTCGTCAACGTGTAATTGAGCTTGAAGAAGCTAAATCTAAAGAGATCATTCGTACAAGTTTTGAGTAAGTTATAAGTCATGAGTTCAATCGTCGCAATCAAAGGTTTCAATGATATTCTTCCAACGCAAACGCCAGCGTGGAGACGTCTTGAGCAGCATTTAGCATCAATTATGGATGCTTATGGTTACCAGCAAATCCGTCTGCCGATTGTTGAACAAACCAATTTGTTTAAACGTTCAATTGGTGATGCAACCGATATCGTTGAGAAAGAAATGTACACTTTCTTTGATAAGGGTAATCCACCTGAATCATTGACTTTGCGTCCTGAAGGTACTGCGGGCTGTGTACGTGCAATGCTTGAACACAACATGTTACGCAGTGCGACACCACGTGTATGGTATGTTGGCCCAATGTTCCGCTATGAAAAGCCACAAAAAGGTCGTTACCGTCAATTCCATCAATTCGGTGTTGAAACATTTGGTGTTGCGACGCCAGATATGGATGCTGAGTTGATTTTGATGACTGCGCGTTTGTGGAAACGCATGGGTGTTGCAGACAAAGTACAGCTTGAACTTAATACTTTAGGTGAGTCAGATGAGCGTGCTGAATACCGTCATGCTTTGGTTGAATATTTGACTGCTCATAAAGATGATTTGGATGAAGATTCTCAACGTCGTTTAACCACCAATCCATTACGTATTCTAGATTCTAAAGATGTGCGTACTCAGCAAATTCTTGAAAATGCACCAAAATTGCATGATTTCATGCAACAAGATACGATGGATCACTTTGCTAAGTTGCAACAGTATCTATCTGATGCTGGCGTAGAGTTTGTTATTAATCAAAAACTCGTACGTGGTTTAGACTACTACAACAAAACTGTATTTGAATGGACTACAACGCATTTGGGTTCACAAGGTACGGTATGTGCGGGCGGTCGTTATGATGGTTTAGTGGGGCAGTTGAAAGGCAAGCCTGAGCAATCTGTACCAGCTGTTGGTTTTGCAATGGGTATGGAGCGTTTATTGCTGCTACTCGAACAAGTTGAAGACAATACGCCTGTGCGCGATTGTGAAGTATTCTTGTTGGCCGATCCAAATACGCAAGGTAAAGCGCTGGTATTAGCAGAACAGATTCGTAATCAACTTGAAGTAGCGAACAGCACTATTCGTTTAAAAACAGGTTCACAAGGTTCGATGAAAAGCCAAATGAAAAAGGCGGATCAATCGGGCGCATTGTTTGCTTTGATTTTAGGTGAGCGTGAATTAGAAGCACAACATCTGTTAGTTAAAGAGCTGGCGACAGCTGAACAGACAGAAGTTGCGATTGCTGATATTGTTCCGTTTATCATTGAAAAAAATTCGTCTAAATAATTCCAAGATAGGGTAAGGGTAATCCATGAACGCAATGACTGACCAAGAACAGCTTGATACAGCAAAGTCATTTTTCCAAAAATACGGCTCTGCCATGATCAGTGGTGTGCTCATTGCGTTGATTGCTTTCTTCGGATGGCAATATTGGAATAAAAAAACCTCAGCTGAAGATCAGATTTCAACGGCAAAAGTTCAGCTTTTGGTTGATGAAGCACGTGCAGCTGAGTCTGATCCTAAAGCTGCTGTCGCACTTGCGGCTTCAGCAGATAAATTAGTCAAAGAGAATCCAAATTCTGTACATGCTGTTCAAGCACAAATGGTGATGGCAAAGCATGCATTTGATCAAAAAGATTATGCTAAGGCTGAGCGTGAACTGAAAAAAATTGAAAATACTGAATTGAAAGATGAAGGTCTCAAGCAAGTTGTTAAAATTAGCTTGGCAGATGCTCAATTGGCTCAGAAAAAATATGATGAAGCTTTGAAGACTTTATCGACAGTGACATTACCTGCATTCAAAACGACTGTTGAAGAAGCGCGTGGGGATATTTATATTGCTAAAAATGATATTGAAAATGCGAAGAAAGCGTATCAAAGCGCATGGAATAATTTAGTAGAAACCAAACAAGAACGTCAAATTTTACAAATTAAATTGGAAAGCGTAGGCGTGTTGGTTGATGATCTTGAAGTGGATCGTCCAATTATTGAAGTAGAAGTGGATGAGTCTCAGACTAATCGTCCTGTCGCTGTAACACAAACGGATGCGTCTTAATGGATATAAAATATAAAATCTCGTGTGCCTTAACAGTACTATCAATTGCAATGGTAGGTTGTTCAAGCAATAAAGTTAAAGTAGAAGACGTTAAACCGAATCCATTACCGAAGATTGCACAGTCGGCAAGTCTTGCACAAGTAGGCTCATATAAAGTTTCGTCTACTTCGGCTGAGGATCCATTACGCTTAACCATGAAAAGTGACCAAGGCGTATTGTTTTTACTTGATCCAAAAGGTTCTGTAAGTGCTTATAAAGGCAAACAGCGTGTTTGGGAAAAAGAAGTTTCTAAAATTGGTTTAAGTTCAGGTGTTGAAGCTGCCAATGGCTTGGTTATTGTCGGTAATAGTAAAGGTCAGCTTTACGCACTTGATCAAGCAACTGGTGCTGAAAAATGGACTGTAAACCTTTCAAGTGCGTTGATTAGTACCGCATTGGTTCAAGCAGATCGCGTGGTTGTTGTTGCAAATGACGGCACTGTTTATGGTTTAAATACAGCAACAGGTCAACAAGTATGGACCTATAAGCTCCCTTCTGAACACTTGAGCTTACGTGGTCAAGCATCACCAGTGAGTTTAGATGGTCGTACAGTATTATTGGCATCTTCGAATGCATTCATCTATGCGATTGATAGCATCACAGGCACATTGCGTATGCAACGTCGTGTTGCTGTGAGTGATGGACGTTCTGATATTCAGCGTCTAATTGATATTGATGGTGAGCCAACAGTTGCTGGGCAATTCGTGGTTACCACAAGCTATCAAGGTCAAGTAACCGTTACAGATTTAGCTTCACAGCGTGTTGTATGGAGTGAAGACTCTAGCAGTACAACGCGTCCTGAAGTATCTGGACGTCAAGTTTTTGTTGCGCAATCAGATGGTAAGCTGAAGTCGTATGACTTGGTGACAGGTCAAGTGATTTGGGAAAATGATCAGTTATTACATCGTCAGTTAAGTAATCCAGTCGTTCTCGGTCAACAGTTGGTGGTGGGTGATTTGGCGGGTGCATTGCACTTGATTGATCCAACAACAGGTCATTTGGTTGGTCGTGAAAAAACCAATGGTGAAGTGCGTACTTTACGTGTCATGGACAATCAACTTTATTCAGTGACACGTACTGGTGCTTTAAGCATTTGGCAGAATCGTTAATTTTTTTTCTGCTTATGTTAAACTAGTACAACTTTCAAATTTTATGCCTCGGGGTCTTCGATTTTGTAAGACCCCGAGCTTTTTATTCAGGTACTTTACCTGAGGGGCTGTTCAATATAACAGTGCCTACAATCTTCCACAGTTTCTGATGTTCAGGCCAATTGAGTTGGCTGATCTTGTTAAAGGTTAATCTATGAAACCCGTTATTGCGCTCATTGGTCGTCCGAACGTCGGAAAATCAACGCTGTTTAACCAAATTACCAAAAGCCGCGATGCACTTGTTGCTGACTTCGCGGGTCTAACGCGTGACCGTAAATACGGTGATGCTAAATTTGAAAATAAATCATTCATTGTTGTTGATACTGGCGGTATTGGCGAAAATGAAGGTGGTATTGATTCATATATGGCGGAACAGTCAAAAACTGCCATTAATGAAGCAGATATTATTGTATTTGTTGTAGATGCTCGTGCAGGATTGCTAGCTTCAGATGAGCAAATCGCTCGTGAGCTACGTACATTAGGTAAGAAAGTTTATCTGGTTGCGAACAAAGTCGATGGCGTACATGCTGAAGCTGCTCTAGTTGAATTTTATAAGCTAGGCATGGGTGAACCGATGCAAGTGGCTGCAAGCCACGGACGCGGTGTACAGCAGATGCTTGAAGAAGTGCTTGCTGAAGTTCCAGAAGATCAAGATGAGGCTGAGCACGATAAAGCAACAGGTTTGCGTTTAGCTATTATTGGTCGTCCAAACGTAGGTAAATCAACCTTAGTTAACCGTTTGTTGGGTGAAGACCGTGTGGTTGCATTTGACCAACCGGGTACAACACGTGATTCAATTTATATTCCATTCGAACGTGATGGTCGTCAATACACATTGATTGATACCGCAGGTGTACGTCGTAAAGGTAAAGTAGATGAAATGATTGAGAAATTCTCAATCGTGAAAACTTTACAGGCGATCAAAGATGCACACGTAATTGTGGTGGTACTTGATGCACGAGAGGGTGTGGTTGAGCAAGATCTTCATTTAATTGGTTATGCACTTGAAGCGGGTCGTGCAATGGTTATCGCCATTAATAAATGGGATAACATGACGGAATATGATCGCAAGCAATGTAAGCTTGATATTGAACGTCGTTTTGACTTTATTCCTTGGGCGAAGGTTCATTTGATTTCTGCCTTGCATGGTACGGGTGTGGGTGAGATGTACCCATCGATCCATCGTGCATATGATTCTTCACATTTGAAAGTTTCTCCTGCAAAAATCACTCAAATTTTGAATGATGCTACTGAAGCACATCAACCAGGTATGGTTGGTGGACGTCGTATCAAAATGCGTTATGCGCATATTGGTGGTCAAAACCCACCAACGATTGTTGTTCATGGTAACAAAGTGGATAAGACGCCTGCGGATTATCGTCGTTATTTAGAAAACGTGTTCCGTAAAGTGTATAAACTTGAAGGAACGCCGGTTCGTATCGAGTTCAGAACGTCGGAAAACCCATTTGAAGGTCGTAAGACTGTTGTGGATGAGCGTATTGCAGCACGTAAGCGTCGCTATGTTCAAAAATTTAAGAAAGCTGAGAAGAAGTTTAAACGTTAATTTTCTAATGTTGAACTTTAAATCGTTATTAGTGAAAAGCCCAAAGTGATCTTTGGGCTTTTTTATTTTAAAATAATGAAAATCAGCATGGATGATGATCTAAGCAATGCCAAAACAGATTCGTATTGATATTTCAGATATTCATCATTTTTTTACGCTACCTGAAAATATAGAGCGTCCCCAGCAGATTGAGTTACGTAAGCAGGCGATTTATCAATTTCGGAATCAACTGTTGTCGGTACAACTCAATCAAAATATTGAAAATATTGATTTTGAAAAAACAGAGTTTGGGAAACCTTACTTAAAGAAAATTCCAAGTTTCTTTTTGAATCATAGCCATAGTCAAAAAGTATATGCATTAGCCAGCTCAAGTCAGATCGCTGATTTAGGTGTTGATCTTGAGGATTTAGACCGTCGAGTACGCTTTGATGCTTTGGCAAAGCATGCTTTTCATCCAACTGAATATCAGATGTGGCAAGCATTAGAATGCGATCCTATCTATTGGTTTAAGGTGTGGACAACCAAAGAAGCAGTACTGAAAGCGAATGGTTTAGGTATCCGGATGGATTTAAAAGATTTAAATACCAATGCTCATCCACTGCAAAATGGGGGGCGGTGTGAACATGAAAAAATTGGCGTATTCGCATATCAGAATTTTGAGTTGGCAAATTGCATGCTTACTGTTGCGTGGCGTTCAGAACATTCATGCCGAGTTTTTGCATTACCTAGTATTCAAATTCATCAATTTGGCTCATTTTCTAATACTAATGCTCTTTAAGCCATTTAAAAAAACGAATTAAAATATACATTAAAAAAGCCCATCATCTGATGGGCTTTTTATAGAACTAGATTTGTAGTTGTTTAATGAGGAATTTCTTCTTCTTCAAACTCAGGCTTTACTTGCACAATAAAGTCTTGGCGGTTCAAACCACGCCATAGTGCAAAGCCAGTCCCGATATAAATTGAAGAGTAAGTACCCACAAATACACCGACAAACATCGCCACTGAGAACCATTTCAGACCATCACCGCCCATGAGCATCATTGCAAGAACCACAAGCAAGAGTGTCATTGATGTGTGAATGGTACGACGTAAAGTTTCAGTCAAAGCAATGTTAATGACTTCAAGTGGTTCTGCACCACGAATCTTACGGAAGTTCTCACGAATACGGTCCGATACAACGATGTTATCGTTAAGTGAGAAACCAATAATCGCAAGTAATGCTGCAAGAACGGTTAAGTCAAATGGCCATTGCATTAAAGCAAAGATACCCAGTGTCACCACGATATCGTGGAATAATGAAAGTACCGCACCAATTGCTAATTTGAATTCAAAGCGAATCGTAACGTAAACCAACATTAATAACAGCGCAAGGGCTACAGCACCACCAGAGCGTACATAAAGCTCATTACCAACCTGACCACCAACCACATCTACTTTAGGGACGGTGACGGTGTTGTTTGGTAATTGAACAGCTTGTGTAATGGCTTTGGTTAAGTCATCTGCTTCCATTTCTTCCTGAACAGGCATACGTACCATGAGGTCTCGTTCAGAGCCTAAGGTTTGTACCACAGAGTCTGTGAAGCCTGCTTTGGTTAAAGCAGCATTCACTTGTTCAGGTTTGACTGGATTGGCATAATTCAGTTCGGCAGCAATACCACCTGTAAAGTCTAAACCTAGGTTTAGACCTTTGGTGGCGATAAAGAATAAGCTGGCAACCGTTAAGAAGATCGAGAGCAATGCCGCAGGCAAAGCAATCTTCATAAACGGAATAACGCGTTCATCTTCCGGTCGGCCGTATTGTTTTGCTTTATCTTCTACTTTTTCAAGTTGAGTATTTTCAGTCATCATAGATCTCCTAAATGCTCAACTTTTTCAAGTTACGTTTTTTGCCATAAATGATTTGTACGATTGCACGTGTCACAGTAATCGCTGTGAACATCGAACAAACAATACCGATCATGAGTGTTACAGCAAAGCCTTTGATTGGACCTGTACCGATCGCAAATAAGATGAAAGCAACCAAGAATGTCGTTAAGTTTGAGTCGAAAATGGTGTTATATGCTCGATCATAACCTGCGACAATCGCCTGTTTAGGGGAGGCACCCCATTTGATTTCTTCTCGTATTCGCTCACAGATCAATACGTTGGCATCGACTGCCATACCAATCGTGATCACGATACCGGCAATACCTGGAAGCGTTAAAGATGCGCCAATCCAAGACATGACAGTAAGTAACATTGCTAAGTTAAACACCAAGGCAAAGTTTGCAATCAAACCAAATACACGGAAGAACACCACCATCCAAATCGCAACCAGAATGAAGCCGATTTGAGTAGATAGAACACCTTTGTCAATATTCTCTTGACCTAGGCTTGGACCAATGACACGTTCTTCAACGAAGTACATTGGCGCTGCTAATGCACCTGCGCGAAGCATTAATGCAAGTTCAGCTGCTTCTTGTGGTGAATCCAAACCTGTAATACGGAATTGTGAGCCTAGTACTGCTTGAATCGTTGCAGCATTAATCACGACTGATTCAGTATATGGTGTGCGAACTTCAGTCTGTGTACCCGTTGCTGGGTCAGTTACAAAGCTGATTTTTTGTTTGTTCTCAATGAACAATACCGCCATGCGTTTGCCTACAGCATTACGCGTAGCATCAGACATCAACTTACCACCAGCTGTGTCTAAAGTAATGTTTACTTCAGCACCACCACTGTCTTGGCTAAAGCCAGAAGATGCATTTTGAACACGCTCGCCTGTAAGAATACGGTTGCGGTTCAACAGTAATTCACGACCACTGTCTAAAGACTCAAATGCAAATTTTTCAGTGCCTGGTGGAAGGGCATAGCTTGTTGCTTGACCTGTCGCTGGACTGATGAATTGATCATTTAAATCAGAAACGAGACGGAATTCTAGGTTCGCAGTACGACCTAAGACACGCTTCGCTTCGGCTGTATCTTGTACACCCGGTAACTCAACCACAATACGGTTGCTACCTTGGCTTTGTACCATCGCTTCAGCAACACCTAACTCATTAATACGGTTACGTAAAGTTGTTAAGTTTTGATCCAATGCATAAGATTGAATTTCTTGCTTGGTTGCCGCGTTATAAACGAGTTTTAAAGTAGAGCCAGTTGCTGTCGCTAAAGCTTGTTGATCGTATTTATTGCCATTACGACGAAGTTGTTCCATCGCAGCAGCACGGTCATCATTATTCGCAAACTGAACAGTGATTTCATTATTATTCAAAGACAAGCTATTGAATTTGATTTTATTTTCACGGAATTCGCGACGAAGATCTGATGCAGACGTTTCCATGCGTTGCGCAACGGCTTTGTCCATATCAACTTCAAGCAGGAAATGTACACCACCACGTAAGTCCAAACCGAGTTTCATCGGTTTTGCACCAATCTTTTGCAACCATTCTGGTGTTGTTGGTGCAAGGTTAAGTGCTACAACGTAGTTTTCACCTAAACCTTTGGAAAGTGATTCCTTCGCTTTTAATTGAGCCTCAGATGAGTCTAAACGTAGTAATGCTGCATTTTGAGTAAAACTATTATCGTGTGAGGCAATATTATCGCTTTTTAAAATTTGCTCTGCTTTTTGTATAACGGACTGATCAATCACAGTACCCGCTTTAGCACCTGAAATCTGAACAGCAGGTTCATCAGGATACAAACTTGGCAGCGCGTATAATGTACTGATGATCAATACCACGATAATCAGTAAATATTTCCATGCTGGGTAACGCATTTGCTTTCTTCTTAAAATGAAAAAGTCGTGCTTTCGCACGACTTATTGTGATTAAAGGTTATCTAAAGTGCCTTCAGGAAGCACAGAGATAACACTAGCACGTTGAATTTTAACTTCATTGCCACGGTTCAATTCGACAACTGCGAAATCACCTTCTAACTTAGTAATACGGCCCATTAAGCCACCAGCAAATACGATTTCACTGCCAACACCTAAGCTTTCAACAAGGGTGCGGTGTTCTTTAGCGCGTTTAGATTGAGGGCGCCAGATCAGGAAATAGAAGATTGCAACGAATACAGCAATCATCAATAAGTTTGCTACGAGGCTTGGCTGTTGTGCCGCTTCACCAGCAGCATGTGCAGTCGAAATAAATAGGCTCATTACTTTTTCCTAAACTATAAAAAATCTTTAAAAGACGTGATAATAAATTTGCTTGTTCTGCAATTTACCTTGTCTTTTTCTTCAGCGCAAATGCTGTTGAATTAATCTTGTGGGCAAGGTGGCACTTCTAAGCCACGACGCGCGTAAAAATCTGCAACAAAGTCGTCAAATGTACCGTTGTCTAACGCATCACGCATGGTTTCAGCAAGACGAAGGTAATAACGTAAGTTGTGAATCGTACCGAGCATTGACGCGAGCATTTCGCCACATTTTTCTAAATGGAATAAATACGAACGTGTGAAGTTGGTACAGGTGTAGCAATCACAATGTGGATCAAGAGGGCCTTGGTCATGACGATACTGTGCATTACGAATACGGACTAAACCATCGGTCACAAAATAATGACCATTACGTGCATTACGTGTAGGCATAACACAGTCGAACATATCGACACCACGACGTACAGCTTCAACGATGTCTTCAGGTTTACCGACACCCATGAGGTAGCGAGGTTTGTCTGCTGGCATTTGTTCAGGTAAATAATCCAATACCTTGATCATTTCCTCCTTAGGTTCACCAACAGATAGACCACCAATTGCATAACCATCGAAGTCGATGTCCAGTAAGCCTTTCAGTGATTCTTCACGAAGGTCTTCGTACATACCACCTTGAATAATACCAAATAGCGCATTACGGTTTTTCAACACATCATGATGTTGAGTCTTACAGCGTTTTGCCCAACGTAATGAAAGTTGCAATGATTTTTGCGCTTCTTCACGTGTTGCTGGGTAGGGCGTACATTCATCGAAAATCATGACGATGTCAGAGTTCAATGTATGTTGAATATCCATTGAAATTTCTGGTGATAAAAATACTTTTGAACCATCAATTGGAGAGCGGAATGTTACGCCGTCTTCTTTGATTTTACGCATAGCGCCCAAACTGAAGACTTGGAAGCCACCTGAGTCGGTCAAAATCGGTTTGTTCCACTTCATAAAGCCATGTAAGCCACCGTGTTCACGGATGACATCTAAACCTGGACGTAGATATAAATGGAAGGTGTTGCCTAAGATGACTTGAGATTTAATTTCCTCAATATCACGTGGGAGCATGCCTTTTACCGTACCGTAAGTACCGACAGGCATGAACATCGGGGTTTCAACTACACCATGCTCAAGGGTCAAACGACCACGACGGGCACGTCCCGACTGAGCTAATTTTTCAAACTTCATACAATTCCCAAATCAAGGCGAAAAAACAGTTCGCTGATTACTTAGCTTTAAAGGAGGCTATTTTCTATGATTTTGAAATTGAAAGCCAGTAAACTTATTTTTAGCTTCAAATCGAAACAGCTTCCTACTGCAAATTCCATGATTTGTTCACAATACAAAAATAGGCAGTGATCATAATCTTGTAATATTTCAAAATGATTTAAATCCAAGTTCAATCGGATGTTTACAGGTAATAAATACAAAAAAGCCTCTTATTCAGAGGCTTAATCATCATGCAACGTAAAATTTATCGATACGGTCTTTAATCTGTTCTTTGCTGATCACTAGAATGCTACTGTCCATTGACGCAATTTCATTGATCAAATTTTGAATATAAGGACTGGTTTCTAAGAAATAAGGTTCGAGGGAAAGCATATAAGCTTGTTGAGCAACTTGCATGTCATCATAAGGCACCATTTCTAAAGCTTGTCCAAGGTCGATCAAAATCTCTTTGTCTACCTGACTTAGTTTAAATTTGGCTTTACCTTGGCTAATAATGGTTGATTGTAGGTTTGCAATCGCCTCAAACAAGGTTGAAGAGGGCGGATTTAAGCGCTCTAACGATGTGATGGCAATACTTGGATTTGAAGGTAGGTGGACAATAAAAGTAATTCTATTTGCAGTGAGATGATATTTTTCAATAATCTCATCTTTGGCATCTTCCATGCCCTGTAAATAAAAATTCAAAGCATTTTGGTTAAAACGGTCTTTAGCATGAATGTTGGTTAAACCAATACGAGTCTGTTGAAAATATTGACTCATTTTACGCGTAAATAAAGTAATGCCTTGATTGGTTTGAGCACGATACTGCCATTTTTCCACATGCCACTTATCTTCTTCTTGCAAATACTGATATTTATTTTCAGCTTCACTCAAAAGACTCTTTTTGGTCGATACAGTGCTGTATTGGGCAACCAAAAGATCGTCCAATACCAAAGCAAATGCGTAAATCCCCTGATCTTGATGTTTTTGGTAAAGCGCATCAAATTCATGTAATAAAGCTGTTTTTAAGTCTGCCAAATACTCAGACTCATTAAACTGTAGATCAAACATTTTTTTCTCTATTATGATTGTTTTATATTGCCAATAATTGTCGGATATTTGAGCAATAAAGTAAATTGATTGATCAGGAGATTTTTAAAAATTTGGTCGATAATCAAAGTTTTGCATCGCGCTTGAATCTGAGAATGGTCTAATGGTTTTCTTTGAAAGTGTGACACTATTCACTAAATTATTCGGAAAGATCTGAATGTTGTTATTAAATGCTTCTACATTACGATTGAAAATCGAAATCGCTGCTCCGACATTCTCATTTTGTTCTTGAATGTCATCCATCATTTTTGCATAAAGTGTATCTGCTTTAAGCTCAGGATAGTTTTCAACCACTACACTTAAATTCTTCATTAAGTCTTTGCTGAGACTTTCAATATGCTGAAGTCTAGATACATCAGTTTCTTGCATATTTAGATTTAAAATCTGCTGACGTAGTTCAGTGACTTTTTCCAAAGTAGACTTTTCAAATTGCGTATATTGTTGCAAGGTACTTTCGAGTGATTCGAGTGTTTTAATTTTTTGACGTTCGAAGTTGGCAACTTCAGCCCACGCACGACGCGTTGCATTGAAATAGCGAACAATATTATTTCGAACAAAGATGCCCCACACCAAAATTAAAGCGAAAATCGCTAAAAAAATAATTAAACCCATTTGGAATTTCCTAATTCAATTGTGTTTTTGTATGTTTATGCCACAAAGTTTAACATGCTCTGTTTAAATTTTTCATAGTTCGGCATGTTCAAAGTTCTTAAATAGCCACGTAAATCTGAAATATTTTGAATGCTGCCTTTATCTCGACGACTCACAGTATTGAAGATGTTGTGCTCGGTCATAAAACAAAGAATATTTTCATCATGATGCACAATCAAATCACCTTGATTGTTTTCAAATAAATCACTAAGTTTAAGTGTGACGGATGGTGTGATGGCACGAGCAATTTGCTGTTGATCATAACCATAGATATTGAGCTTCTTATTTAAATCAATATCCGCTGTTTCCCAATGGGTGGTGTAAGGGTGAGGGAGTCGGCTTCTACGATTACTTGCAGCAAAACCTAAAGCTTCTGTTTCGAATAAGAAGCAACCCCAAAGATCCTTTTCGATTTTTCGAACATTGTATTTATTGCCTTGTTCATCACGAACACTGATTTCAGTTATATAGTGATATTTGAACAGTAAAATAGGATGCTGTTGCTCCTCATGATCTGTCCACAATGTCGATGCAAAACTGACTATATCATTAGATTCAGTGCCTTGATTAAACAATGGGAAATTTTGTTTTAGCTTACCCAGTACCAGCATTGAATTCATCGTACCGCTTAGATGAGGAGGGAGCTTTTGAAAATTAAGGTCGTATTTTAAGAGTTTGATTTTTAGTTCTAACTCATCAATCACTTGCTCAACAGGCTCATTCGATTCATAACTAAAATAAGCGATTGCAAACCAAAAAGTCGCAATCAGGATTGTGAATACCATTGGGAAATAATGATGAACGAACCATCCTAAGATCAAGCTCATAGCGCCTAAGCCTATGCATAATTTGGGGAGAAAATTATTCAAGACTAGATTGTTGTTCTCACCCCAAGGATGCAAAGCATCAAGAATGTCTTGGGGTGTATGGGCTTGCCGTGAAATATCCCACAACCGAGCAACATTGTGCATGACCTTTTTATTTTTATTCGTTCGTATATGAATGAGGTTTTGTACAGTGTTGATCGGCATGGCTAGAATTTATACCTTTGCTTTATCAATGAGCATCGCATCACCATAGCTGAAGAAGCGATATTTGCTTTCAACAGCATGATGATAAGCATTCATAATATTGTCACGATTAGAGAGTGCTGAAACCAACATTAATAAAGTTGATTCAGGTAAATGGAAATTGGTAATGAGTCGATCAACCACACAGAATTGATAACCTGGATAGATAAAGATCTGTGTATCACCTGTCCATGCACCAATTTTACCACCACATGCTTGAGCTGCACTTTCTAAGGCACGCGTAGCTGTTGTACCTACCGCAATCACTTTATTGCCGCGAGCTTTGGTTTCTTGAATGAGGGCTACAGTCTCAGCAGGAACATCACACCATTCGCTATGCATAATGTGATTTTCAATATCTAAAGTACGTACAGGTAAGAATGTGCCTGCACCCACATGCAACGTGACAAAGGTTTTATGAATACCTTTTGATGCAAGTTTCTCTAATGTTTCATCATCAAAATGTAAGCTTGCGGTAGGCGCTGCAACACTTGCGATTTTGGTTGGGTCATTGAATACCGTTTGATAACGAACAGTATCAATGTCTTCAGCTTCACGATTGAAATAAGGGGGAATCGGTAGCTGACCGTATTGATCTAAAACTTGAAGAATCGGTTGTGAAAACTCAACCACATAAAGATTTTCTTGGCGACCAGTCACAGTCACTTTAACTTCATCTGGACCGATAAAAAGTTCAGCACCTGCTTTTGGAGAGTTGCTGGCTTTAATATGACAATGTGCAATACGCTGATCCAGCATACGTTCAACTAAAACTTCGACCGCACCACCACTGGCACGTTTTCCTTTTAAGCGTGCTTTCATCACTTTGGTATCGTTCAATACCAACAAGTCACCTTCATCCAGTAAATCAACAATGTCTTTAAAATAAGCATCGTTATATTGACCGTCAGCTTGGATATGTAGCAGACGTGAGGCACTCCGTGTTTCTAACGGGTAGCGAGCAATAAGTTCATCAGGAAGGTCAAAATTAAAATCAGAAAGTTGCATATGGAATAAAGCTTAAAAGGGAGAAAAACTAGGGTTAGTATAGTCTTTTTAATCATTTTTAGCTGAAATTGATGCTTTATAAGTCAAAAAAGAGTAGGTTGGATTAAAAGTAAGCAATTGAAAAATATTGGCGTTGACAATGTAAATAAATACGCTAATATACGCACACAACCTCTCCCGAGGTGGTGAAATTGGTAGACGCGGCGGACTCAAAATCCGCTGTCAGAGATGACGTGTCGGTTCGAGTCCGACCCTCGGGACCACTTATTTTAAGTGCGTAGTGTTTAAAGAATTTTAAAAAGCCCAATCAAATTAAGTCTTGGGCTTTTTTTTGCCTAAAAATTGATGATCTATTTGCAAATAGCTAGATCGGTTAACTTTTATCTTTTCATTTAAATGATATCGATTGCTGAAGAGCATCGAAATTTCATCACACTTATCTTTCCTAACTTAAATTTAAACAAAGCTTTATCTATAAATGTATTGATCATACTTCATCTAGATTAAATATATGAATTTGCATATATATGGATATTCATATATAAAACAACTATAAAATTATGGTCTAGATATGTATGTCTCAAGTGAAAATCTACCACAACCCTGAATGTGGAACGTCTCGTAATACTTTGGCTTTGATTCGAAACGCTGGGATTGAGCCTGAGATTATTTACTATCTTGAGTATCCGCCATCTGTGGGTGAGTTAACTCAAATGATTAAAGAGGCTGGATTGTCCGTCCGTCAAGCCATTCGAGTAAATGTGCCTTCCTATACTGAATTGGGATTAGAGAAAGACAGATTTACAGATCAAGAATTGTTGAATTTCATGGTAGCGTATCCTTTACTCATCAATCGTCCTTTTGTTGTGAGTCTTATTGGGACACGTTTGGCTCGTCCATCGGAAGTGGTGTTAGATATTTTAACTGAGCTGCAACGTGGTGCTTTTAGTAAAGAAGATGGTCAGCAAATTATTGATGACCGTGGACAGAGATTGAAATGAGTACGCAACAACTGAATTTCTTGAAATGTTTAGCAGATGAGACTCGGCTGAATATCGTCTTATTGGTCGCAAAACACAAAGAACTGTGTGTGTGTGATTTGATTGAAAAGCTTCAATTGAGTCAGCCGAAAATCTCTCGACATTTAGCATTATTGCGTTCATCAAAACTGTTGCTTGATCGTAGACACGGTCAATGGGTCTATTACAGCTTACATCCTGATCTGGATCTATGGGCAAACGGGATTTTAGAGATCTTGCTTCAAAGCCAACACAATCAAGCATTGTTGAATCAAGCTTCGATTACATCATCATGCTGCGAGTAACTATGACTTCGAATCGTTTGTCTTTTCTAGATCGACATTTAACACTCTGGATTTTCTTGGCGATGGCGCTCGGTGTGATGATTGGATATTTCTTTCCCAAAGCATCAACCTCACTCGATCAATTGAGCTTTAACTCCGTCAATATTCCAATTGCGATTGGTTTAATTTTGATGATGTATCCACCTTTGGCAAAAGTGGATTATGCAACGCTTCCGCAAATATTTAAGGATAAGCGAACGCTGGCTTTATCATTGATCCAAAACTGGTTGATTGCACCTGTGCTGATGTTCATTTTGGCAATTGTGTTTTTACAAGATTATCCAGAATACATGACCGGTTTGATCCTTATTGGACTGGCACGATGTATTGCAATGGTATTGGTGTGGAATGGTCTAGCAGGTGGTGATAATCAGTATGTTGCGGCCTTAGTGGCATTTAATAGTATTTTTCAAATTCTATTTTTTAGTAGTTATGCATGGTTATTTTTAACTTTTTTACCGCCATATTTTGGGGTCAGCGCTCAAATCATTACCATTGATTTTTGGACCATTACTCATGCTGTATTGGTGTATTTGGGTATTCCATTTCTACTCGGGTTTTTAACACGGTTGATCTTGGTAAAAATAAAGGGTTTGAGTTGGTATCAAAATGAATTTATTCCAAAAATCAGTCCAGTCAGCTTAGTTGCGCTGCTGTTTACTATTCTTGCAATGTTTAGCCTCAAAGGTGGAGAGGTACTGAGCTTGCCTTTGGATGTTGTGCGGATCGCCATTCCATTAACCATTTATTTTGTTTTGATGTTCTTGCTGAGCTTCTTTATGAGCAAGTGGATGGGGAATGATTATCCTAAAACTACAGCCATTTCTTTCACTGCTGCTGGAAATAACTTTGAGCTGGCTTTGGCTGTTGCCATTGCTACTTTTGGATTGGCATCACCTGTAGCATTTACCACAGTCATTGGGCCTCTAGTTGAAGTTCCTGTGCTGATCGCACTGGTTTCAGTCTCGTTGTGGTTGAAGCGTAAATACTATGTAAGTGCTTAAGTATTTTGAAAATACTTAAATGTTGTGTAAATACCTTAATACTGAAGAAATGAAAATGACACATACGAATCTAATCAGTGATCTTTTGCCTACACCGACATTTGAACAAATTCAAGCCAAGGAGTTGAAACATCCTCCTCGAATATTACTGCTTTATGGTTCAAATCGAGAGCGTTCGTATAGTCGTTTGGCAGTGCTTGAAGCAGGACGTATTCTTGAGCGCTTTGACTGTGAGGTGAAAATCTTTCATCCGAAAGGATTGCCACTGTCTGAAGATGCAGATACTCAGCATCCTAAAGTCAAAGAGCTACATGAGTTGTTGGCATGGAGTGAAGGGATGGTCTGGTGTTCTCCTGAGCGTCATGGTGCGATGAGTTCTATTCTTAAAGCTCAAATCGATTGGATTCCACTTGCGGCAGGTGCAATACGTGCAACGCAAGGGAAAACTTTAGCACTGATGCAGGTGAGTGGTGGCTCTCAGTCGTTTAATAGCGTCAATCAAATGCGTGTTTTAGGTCGTTGGATGCGCATGATTACGATTCCAAATCAATCCTCGATTCCTAAGGCATTTCTTGAGTTTCATGAAGATGGAACGATGAAGTTATCTTCACTCTATGATCGTATTGTTGATGTCATGGAAGAGCTTTATAAGTTTACTTTGCTGACCAGAGGGCAGTCTGCTTATTTAGTTGATCGTTACTCAGAGCGTAAAGAGACAGCAGAGCAACTTTCTCAGCGGGTGAATCAGAAAAATATTTGATGTTACATCATTGAATGAGTCGGAAAAATGAAAGCCCAAATTTAAATATTTAGGCTTTTTATCATCTTATTTTGAAAATATAGATTTGGATTTTTATGAAGTTGATTTTTTTTATCAGGTGTATGTTTAGTTGGCTTTAAACATTGATGGTTTAAGTTGATATTAATGCACCACCATCAGCCCATCCCATTGAAAATAGTTGGGTGACATTTTGTCTCGAGTCATCGCCCAAGTTCTGTCGGGGAGGGCGCTCGCGCCAATGGCAAGTTTAGATTTGCCAAATTTTTCATGAATATGCTCAAAAGTATCTGTGAGTTTATCATTCTCTTCTATTTTTTTAATATCTGTGAATAAATCGAAAATATGGCTTTTTTGTGGTTCGAGTGAAGTTAAAATCACACCACATTTTTTGAATAAAATCTCTTTTTGATACAGTTGTTCCATGAGTAAATTTACCACTTTTGACATGGTGAGAAAGTCATCTGTTGCTTCGGTGAAATGGTGACTTAAGGATTTGTTGTAATAGGGTTGAGACGTATCAAACGGATTTGACTGTAAAAATACAGTCACCGTTCCGCAGAGAAGATGATCTTTTCGAAGTTTCTTGATGGCTTCTACTGTATAAGCGGTAATGGCTTCTTTTAAATCACTTAATTCTGTAATGCGTTGCCCAAATGAACGACTGCTAATAATTTGCTTTTTGGCGGGTATTTCAGTTTCGAGTTGAATGCATGAAATCCCTTGTAATTCCATGACGGTACGTTGCATCACCACAGAAAAATGCTTTCTTAACATTTGTGGGTCACTACAAGCCAAATCATAAGCCGTAGAGATGCCTAGGTTTTGTAGGCGTTTGTGATTTTTACGACCGACACCCCAGACTTCAGAAACATCTAAGTCTTGATATAAGGCTTCAACAGAACACAAATCCATAGTGGTGAGGTTGCAAACCCCTTGATAATGGGGATATTGCTTTGCAATTTGATTGGCTAGCTTGGCTTCGGTTTTAGACCGACCAATACCAATACACACAGGAAGCCCTAACCATTTTGCGATACATTCAAGAATATGATAGCAATACGCCGTGGTGTCATGGTTTAAAGCCAAGCTGGTCAAATCTAAAAAGCATTCATCAACGGAATAGATTTCTTGCTCGTTTTCACCGACAAATTGAGCCAATACTTTCATAAAACGTCGTGACATTTCGGCATAAAGCGCATAATTACTCGAAAGCACATGTACATTATGTTTTTGAACGAGCTCCTGAATTTGAAATAAGGGGGCTGCCATTTTAATGCCGAGTTTTTTGGCTTCATTCGAGCGAGAAACCGCGCAACCATCATTGTTTGACAGCACAATCACAGGTTGACCAATTAAGGCAGGATTGAAGATGCGTTCACAACTGACATAGCAGTTATTGATATCAACCAGTGCGATGATTTTATCGGTATGTTGCATTAGATTTTTTCATTTATCTCAGTGTATTAACGCAAATCTTTGATGATGCAAGTCACGACACCCCAGATGATCAATTCTTGATTGTCTCTTAAATGAATATCAGAGAAATCTGGATTTTCAGCTTTGAGCCAATGGTAATTACCTTCAATCATCAATCGTTTCACTGTAAAATCATTGTCCACTAGTGCAATGACAATATCTTCATTTTTAGCAGTGAGGCTTCGATCGACAATTAAAAGGTCGTTGATGTTGATGCCTGCATTTAGCATAGATAAAGATGCCACTTTGACTGCAAACGTCGTCAACTCATTTTTAATCAAGTATTTGTTTAGATCCAAAGGTTTTTCAATATAACCTTCAGTATTTGAAGGAGGACCTGCTGATATTTTTTCTAAAGCAAGTGGAATGCTGCTATTTTTTTTGGCAACAATTTGATGGATAGATTCAACTTCATTCACGCGCTTTAAGCGTTGTTTTAAGAAATCCTGAATATGGATAATGCTAGATTCAGGAACACGAATGACCTTGGTGGGTTCATTGAATAAAGATTTTCGACCCGCCCCAGGTCGATAACCACCATGATTACTACTCATATTTTATCTACGCTTGTTTGTGTTACAAAATCAATTTTAAAATTAAACCTTGCAGAATCACAAATGCTTTTCGACCAATGGTGAAATTAAGCCAATGAATTGGATTGGTAAGGGTGATGAATTTAACCCTATCTATTTGTTTAATATTAAAATTAAATTCTAAAAAATATGTTCTAAATAATAGGAATGTCTATTTCTATAAATATGATAAACATAGATACATTTTGACTAAAATAAAGTAATCAACGAGTTGTTTGATGTACTATTGAAAAATTATTGATTATTAGTCTGTTACGGCTGACTTAATCTAAATTTTTCATAAAAAGCATATATTCTGTGTACTTTTTTGATTTTGTTTTATGCGTTAGTATGAAGTTGGTATACATTCAACTTATATTTTGTGCAGTGGTTGTAAATTTTTAACATCGTGCGTCAATCGTTTTCAATAAACGGAAGTCGAGAATAAAATTGATCAATATTCAATTTTATAATTCTTCTTAAATATTTGGGTGTGGGCATGAAATTAGAATTATTAAAAGTAGAAAATGCGGATGAGCTGAGTGCTTGTAAGTTGTCGATCTTATTGGGAGTGATGACGCCAAAAAGTCAGGTAGAAGGCTTTCTGAAATTTGCACGTAGTATATTAAAAACAGACTCTGCTATTCTTGCTTTTCATAATGAGCCTTACATTTGGCATTCATCGCCACTGGGTTTTAATGCTTTTCATGCCAAAAAACAAGCCAATCTCTTGCCGTATTTCAATGGCACCACATCGCTCGGTTCAGATCACGAAAATTATTTAGCATTCTCTCAACATATTAAAGATTTGGGTGTTGATCATGAGCGCGTGATTGCATTTAACTTGAAAATTAATGAGACCGATTCAATTGGACAAGTCATTCTCTTTGATGAGTGCAAAGAGCCTTATGATGATGAATCTTTAGAATTGGTTTATGATTTTTCAATGAGCTTAATTCGTATCATTGAAACACGTCTCGATTATGAAGAATTAAAAGAATTGTATGAGCAACAATCCGCATTGAATTTTAGTAAAACCAAGTTTTTTCAAATTATTGCACATGATCTACGCGCGCCATTCCACGGTTTATTGGGTTTCTCTGAAGTGTTAGCTGAAGAGCGGGCAAGTTTGGACGAGTCAAGTTTGCAAAATATTGCTGAATATTTACATGACACTGCGCAATCGACTTATAACCTATTGGAAAGTCTGTTGAATTGGGCGATGGCAGAAGGTGGTCGATTTGTGTATCACCCGATTAATTTTCAACTCAAACAAGCAACTAAGATCGTCCACGATGTTTTAAATACATTGGCTGTCAAAAAAGAAATCAAACTGGTTGAAAGTGTGGCAGAAGATCTAAGGGTTTATGCTGACATCAATATGATCACTTCAGTGATACAGAACTTGGTTTCTAATGCGCTGAAATTTACGCATGTGGATGGTACAGGTTGTGTCTATATCGAAGCTCAAAGATGTACTCGTGGTATTGAAGTTTGTATCCGTGATACAGGTCTTGGAATGACTGAGGAGCAAATAAAAGGGCTATTTCAGCCTGATATTAAAGTCACGGTCAAAGGGACGTCTGGGGAAAAAGGTGCGGGTTTAGGTTTGGTCTTGTGTAAGCGGTTTGTCGATTTGAACCACGGTGAAATTAGTGTGAGCTCAAAGCAAGGTGAAGGAACAACCTTTAGGGTAATATTACCTGCTGCTGAACATGCACATCAAAGTTTGGTCACACCTCGAAAGAATGAAAAAAAACAGCTACATTCGATATAAAGATCAATTAATTTCTCCAAAAAAGTAGATTGAACTGATATAAATGTTTTCAATATAAAGTTGAAGGCATTTTTGATGAACGCTGAACAATTGCAAAAAACATTAAGAGCAAGCCAGTATGCTGAGCAAGTATTGTCATTGCATACACCATTATTAGAGCAAGATTTTGCAATTGACCAATTTCAGAAAAGCCTAACAACCTCCCAAATTCATTCACTTGTCCAAGACAGTTTGCTTGATATTCAAAATGAAAATCAATGGATGAGTACCTTACGTATTTTACGTGCACGTCTGATGTTTCGATGGATTTGGCAAGATGCTAATCAACTCACCGATGTAGTGACTTTAACGCGTGAACTATCTGACTTTGCCGATGCGAGTATCAATGCTGCAAAAGACTTTGCACGTATTCCATTGCTGGCAAAACACGGTGAGCCAGTGGGCTATGGTGGTAAAGTCCAAGATTTAATCGTGGTTGCAATGGGGAAATTAGGTGCGCAAGAACTCAACTTATCCAGTGATATTGATCTGATTTTTGCCTTTGATGAGCAAGGTGAAACCAATGGTCGAAAGTGTGTCGATGTTCAGCAGTTTTGTATCGCATGGGGACAAAAAATTATCTATCTGCTTGAACATATCACAGCGGATGGTTTTGTGTTCCGCGTGGATATGCGTTTACGACCTTGGGGTGACGGCTCAGCCTTGGCGATTAGTCATGCAGCATTAGAGAAATACCTGAGTCAGCATGGACGTGAGTGGGAGCGCTATGCATGGATCAAAGCACGTATTGTTTCAGGTGGTGTGGATGGTGATGAATTACTCACGATGACTCGACCTTTCGTCTTTCGTAAATATGTAGATTACACCGCATTTGAAGCGATGCGTGAAATGAAAGCCATGATTGAGCGTGAAGTCGCACGTCGTAATATCGAAGATGATATTAAGTTGGGAGCGGGCGGTATTCGTGAGGTGGAGTTCATTGTTCAGGTATTCCAGTTGATCTATGGGGGATCAAAACTGGAGCTACAAGACCGACAATGTTTAGTCAGTTTGAAGCATTTAGGTGAAGTAGGGCTTCTAGATGATGAAGCTGTTGTTGATTTAGAGGATGCGTATTTATTCCTACGTCGAGTAGAACATGCAATACAAGCTTTAAATGATCAACAAACTCAATCTTTACCCAGTGAAATAGATCCACGAAACCGTATTGTTGAAACTTTAGGTTTTGAAGATTGGGATCAATTTTTTACGCACTTGAATCAAAAGCGTCAAAAAGTCATTTACCAGTTTGAACACTTAATTAAAGAAAAAGGCACGGAAACTTTAGCTGAAAGTTTTGGGCAACTTGAAGTGCGTTTAGAAGGTGTATTGGATGATCATGCTAAGAATTTAATTAAAGAGTTTTGGTTTGGACATGCGATTAAGAAATTACCAGCAAAAGCCATTCAACGTTTAAAAGAGTTTTGGCCACATTTGATTGAAGCCATTTTGCAATCTGATAAGCCACAAACTGCATTGGTAAGGTTAATGCCATTAATTGAGTCAGTGATGCGCCGTACGGTGTATTTGGTGATGCTGATTGAAAGCAAAGGAGCCTTACAACGATTAGTCAAAATGGCGACGGTGAGCCCATGGATTTGTGAAGAGCTGACACATTATCCAGTCTTACTGGATGAGTTTTTATCGATGGATTTTGAACTGCCAAAACGCAAAGACTTGGAAGATTCATTACGCCAACAACTGCTCCGTATTGAGATTGATCAAATGGAAGATCAAATGCGAGTGCTGAGATTGTTTAAAAAATCCAATGTTTTAACGGTTGCAGCCAGTGATGTTCTAGCTGAAAGTCCTTTGATGAAAGTCTCTGATGCTCTGACCGATATTGCAGAAGTCTCTGTAATTGCAACTTTGAATTTAGCATATCAAATTACGGCTAAGAAGCATGGTTATCCCTTAGATGCCGAGGGACAACGTTGTTCGATGGATCATATTGCATTTGCTGTGATTGGATATGGCAAAGTAGGTGGCATTGAACTTGGATATGGTTCAGATTTAGATTTGGTCTTCATTCATTATATCGATGAGCAGTCCGACACCGATGGGCTGAAAGCCATCAGTGGTTTCACATTTGCAATGCGAGTTGCACAAAAGTTTATGTCACTGATGACCACGCAAACTTTGGATGGGCGCGTCTATGAAATTGACACACGATTACGTCCTTCAGGTGAAGCGGGGCTGTTGGTTACTAGCTTAAAAGCATTTGAGCAATATCAGCTTAAAAATGCTTGGGTTTGGGAGCATCAAGCGATTGTTCGTGCACGTTCGATCGCAGGAGAAAGTTCATTACGTGAAAAGTTCGAGGAACTTCGCAGAGTTATTTTGACCTTGCCTCGCGATGAGCATAAAGTTCGTGAAGAAGTGCTCAACATGCGTCAAAAAATGAAAGATCACTTGGGTTCATCTAAAGAACAAAAAAAAGATGGAATTTTTCATTTAAAACAGGATGCAGGTGGTATCGTTGATATCGAATTTATGGCACAGTATGTCGTGTTAGCCTGGAGTGGGACGAATGCTGATCTCGCCCATTATTCCGACAATGTACGAATCTTAGAAGATGCTGCCAAGGCACGTTGTTTATCCAGTGACGATGCTTCAGCCTTGATTCAAGCCTATTTGAGTGAACGCGCCGAGAGCCATAGACTCGCCCTTGCCAATCAAAGCATGCAAGTGAGCGCAGCTGACTGGTTTGATACCCGAGAGGTGGTTTGCACATTGTGGCAAAGATTGATTGATCCAACTGCGGTGTTCGCATTGGAAAGTGAATAATTAAGTATACATTTGGAGTTTAAGTCATGAATTTGGCTGATCGTGATGGTTTTATTTGGCAAGATGGACAATTAGTTGATTGGCGTGAAGCAAAAACTCACGTCCTTACTCATACATTACATTACAGTATGGGTGTTTTTGAAGGTGTCCGTGCTTATGAAACACCAAATGGTACAGCGATTTTCCGTCTAAAAGAGCATACAAAACGCTTACTTAACTCTGCAAAAATTTATCAAATGAAAGTTCCATTTGATCAAGCGACGTTAGAACAAGCTCAGATTGATGTTGTACGTGAAAATAAACTCGCATCTTGCTATTTACGTCCTATTATTTTTATTGGTTCAGAAAAGTTGGGTATTGCTGCAACAGACAATACGATTCATGCAGTTGTTGCTGCGTGGAGTTGGGGTGCATATCTTGGTGAAGAAGCAATGGCGAAGGGTATTCGTGTAAAAACTTCTTCATTTACGCATCACCATCCAAACGTGACCATGTGTAAAGCAAAAGCATCAGGTAACTACACGCTTTCAATTTTGGCGCATCAAGAAGTTGCTCACTCTGGATATGACGAAGCAATGCTTCTTGATCCACAGGGTTATGTATGCCAAGGTTCGGGTGAAAACGTATTCTTAGTACGTGATGGTGTGATTCATACACCTGATGTTGCTGGTGGTGCGCTTGATGGTATTACTCGTCAAACGATTATCACCATTGCGAAAGATTTGGGTTATGACGTAATTGAACGCCGTATTACACGTGATGAGTTCTACATTGCAGATGAAGCATTCTTTACGGGTACTGCTGCTGAAGTAACGCCAATTCGTGAATACGATGATCGTCAAATTGGTGAAGGTGCTCGTGGTCCAATCACGACTCAAATCCAAAAAGCTTATTTCGATGCCGTTCAGGGTAAAGATCCTAAATATGCGCATTGGTTGACTTACATTAAATAATCGTTAGTCATAAAAAACCTCTCAAATGAGAGGTTTTTTTTTATTTTAATGCAGTCTTCGCTTTGAACTTATGTCATCATATTGAGTATTGATAAAACAACTGTGGGTTAAAGCATATAGTATGAGTAACATCGTTATATGTATGAAGTGGGGAACTAAATATGGTTCCGACTATGTTAATCGTTTATATAATATGGTGAAACGTCATACCACAGTTGACTTTCAGATGGTGTGTTTGACGGATAGAACCGAAGGAATTGATCCTGCTGTAAAGTGTTTTCCAATTCCAGCATTAGCGCTTCCTGAAGGTGCACCTGAACGTGGTTGGAACAAGCTTTCTACGTTTGAACCTGACTTATATGGTTTGAAAGGCAATGCTTTATTCTTAGATCTAGATGTGGTTATTGTCGATAACATCGATGAATTTTTTACCTATCCGGGTGAATTTTTAATTATTCACGATTGGAAACGACCTTGGCGCATTACGGGCAATAGTTCAGTATATCGCTTCACTTTAGGCGCATTTCCAGGCTTATTACCTTACTTTCGTGAAAACTTTGACGAAATTCGTAAAAAGTTCCGTAATGAACAAGCTTATTTATCTTGGTATGTGGATAAAGAGGGAAAACAAACGTATTGGCCTGAGAATTGGTGTAAGAGTTATAAATATCATTGCCTACAAAAAATACCGATGGCATATTTTAAACCGCCAGTGAAGCCTGATGGCGCAAAAATCATTATTTTCCATGGGGAAATTAATCCACCTGATGCGGTCAATGGTGGTGGTGGTAAATGGTATCGCTATGTGTTGCCATCTCAGTGGATTAAGGATGCTTGGCAATAAATAAGTTTCTCATCCTGAGTTGCTTTAAGGTTTGGTATGAATAAAATAGATTTTGTTATAGCTTGGGTTGATGGTTCTGATCCCAAGCATCAGGCTAAACGTGCTCAATATTCAGGCCAGAATGTTAGTGCTGAAGCAATGCTATCTACTCGCTTTGCTAGTGATGATGAAATCTATTTTTCTATTGCTTCAATACTCAAATATGTTCCGTATTGCGGCAAAATTTATGTGGTGACGGATCAACAAAAGCCTTTATTTTTAGATGAGTTTTCAAAGCAGGGTATTTGTGAGGTTGATCAGATACAAGTAGTTGATCATACTATACTTTTTCAAGAATTTAATGAATATCTCCCTACCTTTAATTCGTTAACGATAGAAACGATGCTTTGGCGAATTCCTCAATTAACTAAGCATTTTATTTATTTGAATGATGATTTCTTTTTTAATGCACCATCAAAAATAACTGATTTTTTAGAGAACGATCAGCAAAAAATTTATGGGCATTGGAAAAGTAATACTTTAGTTAAAGCGAAGCATAACTATCGATTAATTCTCCAAAAATATTTTGGCAAAGCTATGCAACCTAAATACACCTTCGCACAGATGCTCAGTGCTGAATTGGTAGGATTGGATCGCTATTATGAAATACATCATCGACCACATATGTTGAGTCATGAACTTTTTAAAGAGTATTTTGGGCAAAATTTAGAATTGATGAAGAAGCAAATTTCCCATCGTTTTAGGAGTGCTGACCAGTTCTTACCTGTGGGCTTAAATAACCACTTAGGGGTCTCAAAAAACAATGTGACTCTAGAAGCTGATTTAGAAATTGCTTATTTAAAAAATGAACATGGTATAAGTGAATTTTTAAGTAAAATTCAGACAGATTCAATAAAATTTGGATGCATTCAGAGTCTCGATGAGTTTGATGGTTTAAATGCAAAAAAAGTTAAAGATGCAATGATATCGAAATTTGATGATTTTTTACCAGATTCAGTCAAAGCCAAGCCTAGAGAGGGAATAAATGAAAGTTAAAACTTATTTAATCAATCTAGATGGTAGTGATGAACGTTTGCTTAAAGCAACAGAGCAACTCAATGCAGTGAATTGGGCGTTTGAGCGATTTTCAGCATTTGATGGACGAGGAAAATCATATGATTTTTTTCCTCATTATAAGGATGAGCAATCACAAAAAAGAAGTGGCCGAAGTTTACTGAATTCTGAAATTGGTTGCTATTTGAGTCATTATGGTTGTGTTGAAAAGTTTTTAAATACAGATGCTGATTATTTAGTTGTTTTGGAGGATGATTTGCAAATTTCATCTGATTTTTCTGAAAATTTAAATCAAACACTTTCATATTTAGATCATCATCAGGACTTAGATTGGTATTTGGTTAATATTGCAGCCAAGAAAAAGAAGTTGGCGAAAGATATTTTCGATTTTAAAAGTTTTAAACTGTGGCATGCATATTATTTTCCTATCCGAGGATTGGGGCTAATTTGGTCTAGAAAAGGCGCTGAAGCCTTTATTGAAGCTGGACGATCTATTGAAATGCCAGTTGATGTTTTTTTTCAAAGTTGGTTGAGTAAAAGTGGTAAGGGCTTAGGTGTATGGCCTGCGTTAGTAAAACCTGCTGGTATTGATAGTGATATTTTGGGAACTGTTGCTTCTCAAAAAATTTCTAGAAAGCAGAAAGAAAATCGCAGTGGCTCTTATGAGTTTAAAAAGCAAAGACGAATGTGGTGTGATCGCTACTATGCTATTAAACATTTGATTTCGAAAAATAAGGGATAGTCTTGCAAAGTTTAGTGATTAGCCTCGAGAAGGCAACAGAGCGACGTAAACACATAAGCAATGAGTTTGGTAAGCAGAATATAAATTATGATTTTTTTGATGCGCTTACACCTGATTTAGCGGAACCGTTAGCAAAAAAAATGGGACTAAATATCCAAGATCAATTGCTTAGTAAAGGTGAGTTGGCTTGTTTTATGAGTCATGTATCTATTTGGCAAAAAATGGTTGATGAACATATCCCTTATTTGGCTATTTTTGAAGATGATGTATTTTTGGGTGAAAACGCAAATATTTTTTTAAATGACGATAGTTGGATTAAAAATTATTGGGGGGTTATAAAGTTAGAAGCATTTTCACGAAAAGTTTGGTTGGCAAAATATAGTGAAAAATTAAATTTCAATCGTGAGATTATACAATTAAAAGGAAGACACGTTGGTGGTGCAGGATATATATTAAGTTTATCTTTTGCACAATATTTATTACACTTAGTTAAAACGATTAAGGTTGCAGAACCTTTAGATCATATTTTATTTGATCCCAAATACCATCAGCAACTAAATTTATATCAAATGAATCCGGCTTTATGCATCCAGAGTTATCTTTATGATAATTCTGAATGCTTTACAAGTAGTTTAGAGCTACAACGAATAGAAAGACGAGGTTTTGAAAGTAGTAAAAGAACATTACTTGATAAACTAATTCGTGAATTGAAGCGATTATATTCAAATATATTTAACTTAATTAGCAAAAGAGAAATCAGCTTTAAATAGTCTCTATCAACATTATACAATAGTAATTAAATATAAATGTGAGCTAGAGTAGGTGGACTTTTAAGTTCACTTCCTCGTCTTTTTGAGGCTGTTAGTATTCATATTTTAAAATTTAAAGATATAATTGAATATATTGCTCTCTGATACCATTCCTAAATTATGGGTAGAGAGTAATTATTAACGTAAAATGCAAAAAATCTTGGATGATTAAGCCTTGAATTTTTAATGGTTTTATATAAGTATTCTATGTAATTTAATCATCAATGAAAATTTGAAAAGTATAACTATAAAATTGAAAATTGATTTATAAGAAAAATTTTTATCCAAAATTTAATTAATTTAGACAAATAAGATGTTTATTTGATAGTATAGAATTATTTATTTTTAGTATTTTTCATGGAAAAGTGTTCTGAGTTTTGCCCTGTTATAATGGGGGCTGCAACTGGTTATTCGCCAGAAAAAGTTGAATTATTTCTTAACAGTATATCTCAAACAAATTATAAAGGTGTTGTAACTTTATTCTTAAATTCATCTCAGATTGCTGAATACAAATTTTTTTTTAATCAAAGAGATAATTATCAGTTTCATTTGAATTTTGTGGAATCAAAAATAGGAATTTTTAGTAGCTCTAAAAATATTAGCAAAAATTTTAAGAAATTTATTCGTTTTTTAAGTAAATTTGTTGTGTCTGCAGATCCTAATTTGAAGAAAGACTTTATCTACTTTTTTGCACCGCCTCATGTTTCCCGTTTTTTCGATTATTA
The DNA here is from genome assembly GCF_059515925.1 of Acinetobacter sp. CY81. Classification (NCBI taxonomy): domain Bacteria; kingdom Pseudomonadati; phylum Pseudomonadota; class Gammaproteobacteria; order Moraxellales; family Moraxellaceae; genus Acinetobacter; species Acinetobacter sp. CY81. Next base: position 74,069 of record NZ_JCAKNC010000008.1, on the reverse strand, counting down.
TGATTATTTACAGTCTAATAAATTTAGTCATGTAGTACTTACAGATACAAGAGATGTAATTGTTCAAGGTGATTTAAATGAGTTAAATCAGACAGGGCTTTTTTTAGGTATGGAAGATGATAGTTTATTATTAGGTGAAGATTCTTTTCATATTAAATGGATCAGTGATGTTTACGGTAAAAAATGTTTGAAAGAGATAAAGGATAAACAAATCTCTTGTGCAGGAGTAACATTCGGAGATTATCACTCTTTGAATAGCTATCTTGAAGTGATGATAAATGAATTTATTACTTTGCCTTATTATACTATGGTAAAGTCGAATTACGATCAAGGTATTCATAATAAGCTACTGTACTCTAATAAATTTTCTTCAATAAATTTGTGTCAGCCTCTTAAATCTAAAATTGCAACACTAGGTGTTATGAATATTGAAAATATAAATTTAAATGAAAATGTTGTACTTTTAAATTTGGATGGGACAATTCCGTTATTTGTTCATCAATATGATAGACACGTCGAGTTGGAAAAAATTTTAGTTGATAAATATTCATAATTTTAAATGACAAGGACGTATAATTATTTTTATCCCTATTTTTGTTTAAAATTCTATAATTTTAGTTTTTTATTAATAATTAAATTTATTTGCAGCAGGTTGCCTTGTTGTGATTTTTCTACTGTGAGTGATTGATATGTGAAGACATGAAATTCATTTAAAATTAAATTCTTATTACTGGGTGTTGCATCAGTTTTATGTAAGAGTTATTCATAAATGATTCTAAAATTTAATGAAACTTTATAAGCTTCGTAGTTATTTTTTTAAAATTATATACGGATGTATTAATAATTTTTAAAAAAGTAGCTAAGTTTAAGAACCAATTTTATTAATACATTTCCTAAACCGTTTATATCCCCATATATATTGTGCTGGAGCAGTGTTAATTATTTGTTCCAGCTCTATATTTAGGGTATCGACTGAAAGTTGTAAATCTTTGGAAAGAATATCATCTGAAAGCTTTGAGGCATAAATTTCAAAGCCATCAATGTCATCGCAACGTAAACAAGACAGACCAATAACAGCACATTGTGTTTTAGCTGCTAACTTAGAAACAAGGGTGGATGATAGTGTATTTTGACCATAAAAATATGAGTAAATACCACCAGATTCTTTAGGCACATGATCAGGTAAAATTACTGTTAAACCACATGATTTTAAATGTTTAAAAATTGCACGTACACCTGATTCATCTGTAGGAACAAGCTTTGCATTCAAACGTTGTCTCGCTTCTAACATAAAGCGATCTACATCTTCGTTTTTATTAGGTTTATACATGATCACGGGTGAAGTATGTTGATTTAGCCAAACATTCAGTAGCTCCCATGTCCCAAAATGAGGAACTACAACAATAACGCCTTTTTGAGCATTAATGGCATCGAGAAAAATATTCTCACCGTGTATTTTTGAAATTAACGACAGCGCATAGTCTGTGCTTGATCCCCATATTTTTATTGATTCTGCATAAGTCATACACTGGCTTTGCATGCTTTTATGAGTGAGGATTTCTCGTTCATCAGCTGTGAGTTCAGGGTAAGCTAGAGACAGGTTTTTTTCTGTTGTTTTTCTTAAGGAAGAATTTGTTTTGAATAAAAGACTTCCAGTAGCTCTAGCAAAAGATTGGATTGCTGCCATTGGAAGCTTGGATATCATTTTTAAGGATAAATAGATCACTCAGAATTCACTGCTCTTAAATTATTGAAATGGAAAAGCTTAGTGAGAATCGGAGTTACCTTTGAGAACCATATAGATTAATGCCGCAATAGATCCGAAAGCGGCAATAAAGCTACTTGTACTAAAGAAAACAATGCGTTGATATGTGGTTAAGTTAAATAACTCTTCATTTAGAATGTAGCGCATGAATGCCCATTGGATGATACAGAACACAATAATAATAATTGTATGACGACGAACATCTGGACGCATAGCCATGTGGATACACCTATAACTGAATCGAGCTATTATGCCATTGATGAGAATTTATCTCAATTTTGTTGTGCGTATTCATAAAAAAACCCTACTCGAAAGTAGGGCTCTTAGATCAGAAACTAAAATTATTTAGTTTCTTCAGCTTTTGGCTTTTCACGTAAGCGAATACCTAAGTCACGAAGTTGATTTGATTCAACTGGTGCAGGTGCTTGTGTTAATGGACATTCAGCAGTTTTGGTTTTCGGGAATGCGATTACGTCACGAATAGAAGAACCACCTGTCATGAGCATTACAAGACGGTCAAGACCGAATGCCAAACCACCGTGTGGAGGCGCACCGTAACGTAAAGCATTTAATAAGAAGCTGAATTTTTCTTCTGCTTCTTCTTCACCAATACCTAAAGCTTCAAAAATTGTTTTTTGCATTTCTAGGTTATGAATACGTAGTGAACCACCGCCGATTTCAGTACCGTTAAGTACCATATCATAAGCAACTGAAAGTGCTTCACCTGGATTGCTCTTCACTTCTTCAACGCTTGATTTTGGTAGCGTGAATGGGTGATGCACAGAAGTCCAGCCAGTATCAGTTTCTTCAAACATTGGGAAGTCTACAACCCAAAGCGGTGCCCACTCGCAAGTTGCAAGTTTCATGTCGTGACCGACTTTAATACGTAAAGCACCCATTGCATCGTTTACAATTTTCGCTTTGTCCGCACCAAAGAATACGATATCGCCATTTTCTGCGCCAACACGTTTTAATAGATCGAGTACGATTGGCTCGATAAATTTAACGATTGGAGATTGTAAGCCTTCAATGCCTTTTTCAAGTTCGTTGACTTTGATGTAAGCCAAACCTTTCGCACCGTAGATGCCAACAAATTTAGTGTATTCATCAACTTGGCTACGTGGAAGTGACGCTGCACCAGGTACACGAAGTGCAACAATACGACCTTTAGGATCTTTAGCAGGGCCTGCAAATACTTTGAATTCAACGTCTTGCATCATGTCTGCAACGTCAACCAATTTCAAAGGAATACGCATATCCGGTTTGTCAGACGCATAATCACGCATAGCATCGTTATATGTCATACGTGGGAATTTGTCGAAATCAACGTTTAGAAGTTCTTTGAACATCTTAACCGTTAACGTTTCCATTAAATCCATGATGTCATCGTCACTCATGAACGATGTTTCAACGTCGATTTGTGTGAATTCAGGCTGACGGTCAGCACGTAAGTCTTCATCACGGAAACATTTAGCAATTTGGTAGTAACGATCGATACCGCCTACCATCAACAACTGTTTGAATAGCTGTGGAGATTGTGGAAGTGCGTAGAAGCTACCATTTGATACACGGCTTGGGACTAAATAGTCACGCGCACCTTCAGGGGTAGCGCGAGTCAAAATCGGTGTTTCAACATCTAAGAAACCATTGTCTTCGAAGTAGTTACGAATCAAGTTAGTCAATTTAGAACGGAAACGAAGACGATCTAACATTTCTGGACGACGAATATCCAAGAAACGGTATTTCAAACGAATTTCTTCTGAAATATTTGTATTATCATCATTTAATGGAAATGGTGGTGTTTCAGATTGAGCAAGAACTTCAATTTCTTTGCCTAAAACTTCAATTTGGCCACTTACCATATTGGCATTTTCTGTGCCTTCATAACGACGACGTACGCGGCCAGTGATTTTTAATACGAATTCTGAACGTACTTTGTCTGCAGTTGCAAATGCTTCAGGGGTATCTGGATCGATAACCACTTGTACTAGACCATCACGGTCACGCATATCTAGGAAGATGACACCACCGTGATCACGGCGACGATGTACCCAACCGCATAATGTTACGGTTTGGTCAATTTGAGCTTCGGTTAAAGTACCGCAGTAATGAGTTCGCATCATAGCGTTAAAAATCCAACTATATGGGTTAAAGAAAGCGTCTACGTAAACAGCGTATCGCCTTTATTCGAAGGATGAATTATGCCTCTTTGGTTAAGGTGGGACAAGATTTATATTCGGAATACTGAATTGTTAATAAAGTTACTATTACAAAACAATATAAATAAAGTGCAATTTTAAAATTAAAAAGATGATCAGTCATTCCGCATAGAATAGTGAATAAGATGAGTGCTGTAATGATGTGATGTATCAATATTACGTAGTCATTAAGGGGGGCTATCTTTTTCATTTTCAGTGAAACGTAGAACGGAGTAAAGAGTAAGGCGCAAATTCCGAAGAAACCTAAAATGCCATGACTGCTGAGATCATGAAGAAAGATATGATGTAAGTGAGGTGGAGTAATACCTGTTTTGATAAAAACTTGATGCTGACTGGCAATATTTCCAAAACCATATAAAGGTGATGCTGTAAAATTTTCTAAAGAAGTTTCATACATGGTGACTCTGAGCCCTACGCTTGTTTGATCAAAATCACCGCTCACTTGAGTAGAGAGGTCTGAATTAAATGCCGCTACTCGGCTCTCTAATGGATTATTATCCATAACGAGAAATACGGTTATTGTGGATACAATAGCAGTCACAAAAACAAAACTAATTAATTTTTTGTAATTTTTAAACTGAAAAAGTATTGCAGAAATTGTTAAGCATATAAGTGCTAACCAAACACCACGAGTACCTTGGAGGCAAATTGTAAGGATATTAAGTAAACAAATTATTGTTACAAGTGTAGAAAATTTATTTTTTTTGAGAGAACTATATAGAAGCGGAATTAATGAAATAAAAATAATAGTATAATTGTATATAATTATTGGACTTAATTCGTGTGCTAGTAAGCCACGAGAAAAATTAAATTTAAAATTCATGTACGTATGAAAAATAAATGAGAAAATAGTAAGAATTAGGCCAATAACATAGATTTCGAAGAGCTTTATTTTTAATTGATTTACTATATAGGGGAGAAGTAATAAGAAAATTAAAAAAAAGTAGTGGTATGAATTACTAGAAAGACTACCTTTCGAATGAAGAAATTCACTTAACGAAATAAAGATGATTGGAGTTAAAGTAAATAAGTACAAGTAATGAGGTATTTTAATTTTTTGTTTTGTTTTAAAAAAAATAACAACCGTCAGAGGGGGGAGGAGGTAGAGTAAAAATGAAATAGATCCAGATGTTTTAACTAAATTTAAAAATGTAATAAAGAGAGCAGTTAAAAATATAAAACGGCATTTCTCAAGTATTATTTCATTATGAGTATCTAGCGTGTTACTAAGGTTCATTTTAAAAAAATCAGATGTTTATATATGTATATTGTATATCAAGAAATTTGAGCATTAATATATCTAAAAAGAATTATTGTATTTATAATTAATTGTTATATTATAACATTACTTTAAAATCAGTGTTTCGGGCCAACACATGTCTTTCCATAAGAACTTAATTACCATTTCAATATTTTCGATTGTTGCTCCTGCAGTTTTTGCAGATGAAATTAAATCAACCACACAACTAGAAACCATTCAATTACAGGCACATCCATTGGTTCAGTCTGCAGCAGATTTTTCTGTTGCTGATCATGTGATTGATGAATCAGATTTGAAACAGCGCGCAACCACAATTGGTGATGCGTTAGCAGATGAGTTAAGTGTTTATTCAAATCAGTTTGGTACTGGAGCGAGTCGTCCAGTGATTCGTGGTCAAGATGGACCGCGTGTCAAAGTATTGCAACATGCTTCTGAAACGGCAGATGTATCAACATTGTCACCTGACCATGCTGTGACGGTTGATCCTATCTTAGCTAAGCAAGTTGAAGTGATTCGAGGTCCATCTACTTTGCTCTATAGCGCAGGAAATGTGGGTGGCTTAGTCAATGTGACTGATCAAAAAATCCCTACTCAAATGCCAGAAAATGGTTTGGAAGGCTCAGCAGGTCTTCGTTACAATTCTGGGAATGATCAGAAGTTAGCAAGTTTTGGTGCAACGGCTGGGATGGGTGAAAATTTTGCACTTCGTGTAGAAGGATCTAAACATAAAGCCAATGACTATATTACACCGAGTTATTTTCATGAACATGATGGCGAGCTTGAAAAAGAAAAACGAGTGGGTAATACTTTTGCTGAGGGTCAAAATGTCAATATAGGTGGTTCTTGGATTCATGATCGTGGATTTGTAGGTTTGTCCTATAGTAATCGTCAAGATCAATATGGTTTACCAGGTCATAGCCATGAGTATCATGAATGTCATCCTCATGGGAATGAAATTCATTGTGGAGGTCACGGCGCAGGAGCTGGAATTACACATTCCGAAGAACATGGTGGGCCATGGGTTGATTTAGAGTCTCATCGCTATGATGTCCGAGCGGAATTAATTGATCCAATAAGAGGATTTAATAAGTTACGTGCTCATGCGAGTTTCACCGACTATGAACATGATGAATTAGAGGAAAATAGTGTCATCAGTACCTTTAAAAATAAAGGTTACGATGCTCGTTTGGAATTAGTACATAATATTTTTGGTGGCTGGGAGGGTGTAATAGGCACGCAATTTAGTCAACAGGAAATTAAGTTGGCTGGAGTTGAGGAAGATCATGGTGGTCATTCTCATGGCTCCGTATTAATGGATGATTCTAAAACCCAAAAGTATAGTTTATTCGGCTTAGAACACCGCCAATTAGGTGATGTGCATATTGAGTTAGGTGCTCGTGTGGAGCATCAAAAGATTGATATTAATTCAGATCAGGAAAATTATTCTGATACAGGTGTGTCTGGCTCGGCAGCAGCCAATTGGGAGTTTGCACCAAACTATAAGTTATCGATTGTTGGATCACATCAACAGCGATTACCGCTGGCACAAGAGTTATATGCCGACGGTATTCATTTCGCAACGAATACTTATGAGCGTGGCAACGAAAACTTAAGTATTGAAAAATCTAATAATCTAGAGCTCGGATTACATTACGAAAAAGATCAATGGGATTATCATATTCATGTGTATCACAACTGGTTTGACAACTATATTTATGGAACGACTACAGATAGCCATAAAGATTTTCGTTTAGTGGATTACACACAAGATAAAGCTAAATTCTATGGTGCTGAAGTTCAAGTGGGGTATACTTTTAACGACCAATATAAAATGAGTGTGTTTGGTGACTATGTACGTGGCAAAATTGAAAATGAAAATGCACCACGTATTCCAAGTGGACGTTTAGGGGCTAAATTTGAAGCAGATTTTGCAGATGGTTGGTCGGGTTCAGCTGAATATTATCATGTGTTTAATCAAGACAAGATTGCCAGCTATGAAACAGAGACTCAAGGTTATAATATGGTCAATGTAGGCGTATCGTACGCAGGTCAAATCAATGATCGTAATGATTATCGCGTATTCTTAAATGCTAATAACTTGCTCGATGATCAGGTGTATTCACATGCATCATTCTTATCCAATATTCCACAAATGGGTCGTAACTTTAGTGTCGGCATTGATTTTGGTTTCTAGTCTAAAATAAATTAAGGGGATTCTAGGTCGCTTAAACAGAAATCCTCTTGAAAAATCAAACAATAAAACCTAGTCTGACTCTATCGGACTAGGTTTTTTGTTATGCGTATTTTTCAGCGAATTCATCAAAAATTGAATTGGTCAGGTCGACAGTACTTTGCCCTCATTTTAGGAATGGTTGCGCTCGGTTATCTTTCATCTGCGATTTATCATATCTATAAACCTTTACCAGAGGGCTTAGATTATACAGGTAAGTTACGTCACGCTAATGTCAAATTTTTGGCGGATAAGACTTATTTAGATGCTCAAGGTAAACAACAACAAGAGCATCAAATTTTCAATCAAATCCTTAAACTGATTGATGAAGCACAGACGACGATCGTCTTGGATATGTTTTTATTCAATGATGAAGTCGGATCATCAAAAATTTCACATGACAAGTTGACTCAAAATTTAACAGAGGCATTAATCGTTAAAAAACGAATGACGCCACAGATTGAAATTAAAGTCATTACCGATCCGATTAACTCTGTATATGGCGGTATTGCACCAGAGCACTATCGACAGTTGCGCCAGGCTGGGATAGAGGTCATTGAAACGGATTTAACGGCACTACGTGCTTCGAATCCACTGTGGTCAGGCTTTTGGTATTTATGTTGTCAGGGTGTGGGTAATAATGCTGAAAAGGGTTGGTTACCGAATCCATTTGGTGATGAAAAGATTACCCTACGTAGTTATTTATCATTATTTAACTTTAAAGCCAATCATAGAAAAACTGTGGTCGTAGATACGCTTGAAGGCTGGAAAACTTTAGTCACTTCTATGAATCCGCATGATGGTAGTTCGCATCATTCTAATGTTGCTTTAATGGTTACAGGTAATACAGCGATCGATGTACTTAAAACTGAACAAGCGGTTGGACGTATGTCGAAAGGCGATATTCCTGTGGTGATCGTGGGAGACTTTGAAGAGGCTAAAGAATTCCCACAAGCTCAAGTGCTAACAGAAAAAGCCATTTTAGATGCGACCTTGAAATTGATTGAAACAGCGAAATCAGGTGAAAATATTGATTTAGCGATGTTCTATTTATCTGAGCGAGAGATCGTCAAAGGACTGATTGCAGCAAAACAACGAGGTGTTAATGTAAAAGTTTTATTGGATCCGAACAAAGATGCATTTGGTCGTGAGAAAAATGGCATTCCCAATCGACAGGTTGCATCTGAGCTGAATGAAGCTAGTGTTCAAGTTCGTTGGTGTAATACGCAAGGTGAGCAATGCCACAGTAAAATGATTATAAAATCAAATGCTCAACAGTCTGAGATGATTTTAGGGTCTGCGAATTTTACAGCACGTAATCTTAAGAATTACAACTTAGAGACAAATATTCGTGTGGTAGGAAATTCTTCAGCAGATGTGTTTAAAGATGCTCAACGCTACTTTAATACAGCATGGTCTAATTTGGATGCTAAGAATATGAGTGTCGATTATGCGCAATACGCTGATGAATCGAAGTGGAAATATGGACTGTATCGCTTTATGGAGTGGAGTGGTGTGTCGACCTTTTAATGAAGATTAAATTTAACTTCTCTCAAACCCTCTCCTAAAAGGAGAGGGTTTGAGAGAAGTATGTATTAAGGTTGTGGATTTGGTGGAACAATCTTGTCCAAATCTTTATCTGTCATTTGATCTAATTCTTTAAGATCCGTTTGGATTTTCCATTTGGTTTCATCTTCCACTGGCTGTGGTAAGCGCGCTTCAAGCCAATCGCAAACCACATCAGGTGGAAAGTCTGGATGATTGCACTGAATCACCCAAGACAGGAATTGCTTTGCTTCGCCATTCATATACGGAGGTGGAGATACAGGCAAGAACTGTGTAGGCAGGCGTTCATTTTTAGAGATGTAATTAAGTACATGCCCTAACTCTTGAACAGTTTGCCATGCCAAAGGGTGATCTACATTAATTTGAAATTTAAACCACCATGCTTCTTTTCCATCAGTGCCATAAGCATCAATGAGCGACTCTTTCACACTTGGAACTTGGCAAAAAAACTGATGTAAACGATCAAAACTCAAATCTGACACGATTTCGAATCCAGCAATTTAAAAAACTTATATTAGCAGAATGAATTGAATGCCGAGTTAATGGAATTCATTTTAAAACGTTAAAAATTACATTTGCATGTTTTTTATTCATTATTTATCTATAATTTAAAGCTATATTACAACATAGATTCACCCTAAGTTGAGGTGCTTGGCATGTTGATACGAGAATGTTTAGGTTTAAAATCGGGATTAATTGTACTTGGTTCATTAATGAGTGCGTTGCTTGCGAGTTCAACGACTGCTAATACGAACTTGAGTAAGTATAGCTCAGTGAAAACTAAACCATCATACGCACAAACTCGTCCAGAACATGATCGTATCTTTCAAAATAGTTCAGGAACGGGGTATCGTGCTTATGCGGATGCCTATGGAACCCCGTTAGCTCAGCAACGCTACCCAGTGCGTCCACAGTACGGTCATGGGCCTCATTACTCCCAACAGTACCCTCAGCATTATCCGCAACGTCCATATCCTGTGTACCCACAGCAAAATGGTGTGACGATTATTTATAACCACCAATTTCCAACTCAAACGGAATATCGAACTGAAAGTCATGGCTTTGTGAATGGAAATGGTTCGATTGAAAGTTCGAGTTATACCTTGATTTCTGATTGGCAACGCTATCATTTGCCTGCACCGAATATAGGTATGCATTGGATTTTTCAAAATGGACGTTACTTACAAGTCCCGAACAATCGTTAATTTAGAGCCTAATAAGCGCTGTAGACATTGATAATGAGAATTTGACGTATCAACATCCATTGCAGTTGAGTTATTGAGTTGCAATGGATGTTTTTTTAAGTATGAAGACTAGTGAATTAATTCTTAGTTAAATAGATCTATGCCAATTCATCATCTTCAGGGCGAGGGGTTTTGCCTTGTGGCAATGGTTTGTCAGCATGTTTATCGCGTATCACAGAAGGGTATGTCCAAGAAGCATAACGCACTACCAATATTGCAATAGCCATGATGAGAATAGAGCCTGTATTAATCACCAAATCCATATCAGCTTTATGATCATGTTGAATGTCTGAAATCAAAAGACGAGTTAGGGCAGTGATTGCAATATAAATAAGAAAACGTACTGGCATATGGTTGGTTTTGAAATAAATGCCGACCATCGCGCCTAATTCTAAATAGATGAATAATAATAAAATGTCATCAATCGTGGCATATTGCTTCACCGTTAAAATATCAATCACAGTATGGCCAGCTGACCAAATGACCATACATCCAATAATAAACAACGCAATATAGTGGAAGCTTTCTACCGCGATGTTTCCAAAGCGATCGATGAAGGATTCTAGTTTTTCAAATCGTGGATCTTTGTTCATTTTCATATCCTCCTTTATTAATGAGATTGATGATTTTATAGTAAGCAAATTTCATGCACATGAAAAAAATCAGCAGTTAAATAAATGAAAATTTTAATTTTTTGTATTCTTTTTATACGAAATTGATGTACTGTAGGGTGAGTCATTTAACGACGAAGGGAAAATCATGTTAGATAAAATTCAAACAAAAATTGATACACTTCAACAAGGTAAAAAACTTATTCTTGGTTCTGGGATTCAGGCCGATGAGATGCAAAAAATTATAGCTTTATGTCAGTCTTTAGAGTCCTCAGGACAGATCAAAATTGTGAAATTAAATAAAGATGCACCGAGCTTAATTGTTCAAAAACAATAAGACTTGGGTTTAAGCATAAAAAAACGCCTGAATTCAGGCGTTTTTTTATTTGTTTGGATATATCTACAATTCTTAGATCAAGATTGGGTGGTGAAGTAATCTGCGCTGAAATTCATCACAGTTTCAGAGCTTGCTTTAATACGTGCTAAACGAGTATTGAGTTCAGGCAAGATGCGTTGTATGAAGTAAGCCGCCAAAGACACTTTGTTCTGATAGAACTCACCTCGCTTATCATGTGCAGCAGTTGCAATCTTAGCGAACATATATGAGAAGCTGAGTAAACCAACAGCGTGTAGATAATCTACAGCTGCCGCATTTGCATAATCACCATTCTCACGTGCACGTTCTAAAACAGTTTGTGTAATCGATTCAAGTTCAGTCGCAGCATCTAATGTCGCATCTTTAATGAAATTCAGTTCAGCACTCATTTCATTGGCAAAGTCACGAATTTCTGCGATATATTCTGCAATGAATTCACCATTACATTTAATGGTTTTACGACCGATCAAATCTTGCGATTGAACGCCGTTGGTCCCTTCGTAAATTTGAGAGATACGTAGATCACGGATGCATTGTTCCATACCCCATTCACGGATATAACCATGACCACCAAAGACCATTTGTGCATCTAAAGTTGCATTAAATGCAGTATCAGTCAGATATGCTTTAGCAATCGGTGTAAGTAGGGCAACGCGGTTGTTGGCTTTAGCAACTGCTTCAGGATCTGTAGAGAACTTAGTGATATCAAGTTGTTGACCGACATAGACTGCAAATGCACGAGATGCTTCATTGTTCGCACGTGCATTTAACAGCATACGACGAACATCACCATGAACCAAGATACTATCCGCAGGTTTTTCTGGAGATTGAGCACCTGTTGCACTACGTCCCTGTAAGCGGTCTGTCGCATATTGAGCAGCATTTTGGTATGCGTATTCTGATGCACCTAGACCTTGGATCCCCATAGATAAACGTTCATAGTTCATCATCACGAACATCGCAGCTAAACCTTCGTTTTCTTTACCCACGAGGTAACCTTTGGCAGCATCAAAGTTCATGACACAGGTCGCAGAGGCTTTAATCCCCATTTTGTGTTCAATTGAACCAGGACCTGCAGTATTACGTTCACCTATTGAACCGTCAGCATTGACGATAAATTTCGGTACGATGAATAGCGAAATACCACGTGAACCCGCTGGTGCGTCAGGGGTTTTTGCAAGCACTAAATGAATGATATTTTCTGCAAGGTCATGATCACCACCGGTGATAAAGATCTTAGTACCCGTAATGCTATAGGTACCATCTTGGTTGCGTTCAGCTTTGGTTTTAATAATCCCTAAATCTGTACCTGCATGTGGTTCAGTCAGACACATCGTACCAGACCATTCACCTGAATAAATTTTTGGTAAATAGGTTTCTTTTTGCTCTTGAGATGCGTAGCTGTTTAACGCCATACCCGCACCGACAGAAAGAAGCGGATAAAGCATGAATGATGGGTTTGTTGCGAACAACATTTCGTCTGCAAGTACAGTCAGCATTTTAGGCATGCCTTGACCGCCCCATTCTTCATCTGCACCTAGACCGATCCATCCCCCTTCTGCATATTGTTTAAATGCTTCTTTAAAGCCAGCAGGGGTAGTAACTGCACCATTACTATAGCTTGCACCTTCTTCATCACCTGTACGATTGAGTGGAAGTGTGACGTTCTGAGCAAATTTTGCCATTTCTTCTAAAATAGCTTCTGCAGTCGCTGCATCTACATGTGCAAGATTTTCATTCGATTGCCAGAATTGTTCAGCTTTAAATACATCATTTAAAATGAATTTCATATCAGCAAGAGGCGCATTATAAATTGGCATTTTTGATCACCTTTTTTGTTTAATCTATTATGAATATTTAGAGTCTACCCAAGCATCGTTGGTCTTGTTAGACGACTAAAGGTTAAGAATTTGACTTTATTCTTTATCAATTGAAACTGATGAGCATAATTTAAACGAGATAACGATCGTAAAGAAAAGGTCATAAAGAAAAAGGACTGCCAAATCATTGGCCGCCCTTTTTCTGATTATTCATTTATACATTTGAATTTAGAATGCAAAATGTTCTGCATCTAAGCTCATCAATGGCTCTAAGCCACCGCTGATCACCTCTACGTGTGAACGTACGCGCGGTAAGATTTTCTTGAAGTAGAACTGTGCAGTTTTCACTTTAGCATTATAGAAATCTACTTCAGTTGTGCCTTCAGCAAGTTTCTGTTGAGCCACAAGTGCCATGCGTGCCCATTGGTAAGCTAGTGTTACATAGCCAGAGAAGTATAGATAATCTACCGCAGCAGCACCGACTTCATCTGGGTTTTGCATTGCGCGCATACCGATTTGCATCGTTAAATCGCCCCATTCTTTGTTCAATGCAGCCAATGGTTCAATGAATTCTTTCATTGCAGCATTGTCTTTGTTTGCTTCATTGAATTTGTGAATGATCTTGGTGAAGTCTTTTAACATCGCACCTTGAGTTTGTAGGACTTTACGACCTAATAAATCAAGCGCTTGAATTTCAGTGGTACCTTCGTACAAGCAAGCGATACGTGTATCACGGACAATTTGCTCCATACCATGTTCTGAAATAAAGCCATGACCACCAAACACTTGGACACCATGTTTTGCAGCTTCAGAACCCGCTTCAGTTAAGAATGCTTTGGCAATCGGTGTAAGCAATGACAAAATATTGTCAGCAAATTTGCGTTCTTCTTCAGTCGCAGCTTGTTCAACGATATCTGCATAATGAGCTAGATCATAAACAAGCGCACGACCACCTTCAGCAAATGCTTTTTGCGTTAAAAGCATGTTACGAACAGCAGGGTGAACGATAATTGGATCAGCATCTTTTTCTGGTGCTTTAGGGCCAGAAAGTGAACGCATTGCTAAACGATCTTTTGCATAAGCCAAAGCACCTTGGAAAGATGATTCAGATGCAGAAAGACCTTGAACAGCAGTACCGATACGCGCTGTGTTCATGAACGTAAACATGGCATTTAGACCACGGTTTTCAGGTCCAATCAGGTAGCCTGTTGCACGATCAAAGTTGATCACACATGTTGCATTACCATGAATACCCATTTTGTGTTCAATCGAACCACAACGAACCGCATTGCGTTCGCCCACTTCACCATCAGCCGTTAAATTAAACTTCGGAACGATAAAGAGTGAGATACCTTTAGTGCCTTTTGGTGCACCTGGAAGACGTGCAAGTACGATGTGGATAATGTTATCCGCCATGTCATGCTCACCCGCTGAGATAAAAATTTTCTCACCAGAGATTGCATAGCTACCATCAGCATTCGGTTCAGCTTTACTGCGGATAATACCAAGGTCAGAACCTGCGTGAGATTCTGTTAAACACATGGTACCTGTCCATTCACCTGAAACAAGCTTGGTTAAATATGTTTGTTTTTGCTCATCAGTGCCATGATGTTCAATTGTACGAACTGCACCGTGAGAAAGACCAGGGTACATACCCCAAGCCCAGTTTGAAGAACCAATCATTTCAGAAATGATGATGCCCAAAGAGTTTGGTAAGCCTTGACCACCGTATTGTTCTTCAGCAGCAAGTGAAGGGAAGCCAAGCTCTACATATTTTTTATAGGCTTCTTTAAAACCGGTAGGTGTTGTTACAACACCATCTTTCCAAGTACAACCTTCACGGTCGCCAACTTGGTTAAGTGGTGAAAGTTCATTTTCACAAAAATCAGCAGCAGCTTCTAAGTATTGATCAACCAACTCGCGGCTTACGTTTTCTTGGAATGCAGGAAGGGCTGCATAGTGCTGTTCAGCATTTAATAATTCATGCAAAACAAATTGCATATCACGTAAGGGCGCTTTGTATTGTGGCATAGCTTGTTCCTCAATACTGGTTAAACCAGATTTATAATCTTAATAAAAAAGTAGTGTCATCACCGACACCTTTTGTTCTACTACATCGTGCAATATCTTATAGCGCTGTACAAGATTTAAAGATTGTTTCTACGTGACTGTAAAGTCAAAGAAAAAATCAAAAAGATTACTAAGTACCTTGAGTATATAGCTTTTTATATCATATAAAGTGAAACAAATTGTCAGATACGTAAAAAAATATGTCGATAAAAAAAGACGCCGAAGCGTCTTTTTATAACTCATTCAAATTATGAAGTTTTTACAGCTGGTGCTTTCTGAGGCATTTTAGGCTGGAAGCGTACATGACATTGACCATTTACTGTTTTCTCGCCAAGTTTAATTTGTACCGCTTTACCATCAGTTTGACCTACACAAGCTTGAGCAATCGCTTGTTGTTGTGCCTGACGATTTGCTAAGCGTTGTGCGTACTGTTGCGTAAGCTCAGCTCGTTTTGCATCTGTTAGTGGTTCACCGCGTTTAAATTCGCCTTTCGCCATAGGGCCTTGAGCATCCCCACGCATTGGACGATGTTCACCACGCATACCACGGAATTCACCACGGACTTGTTTAGCGTCTTTACGGTCAGCCTTATCTTTACGATCGGCTTTAAACTGAATGACGCAAGCGCCATCTACTGTTTTATCACCAAATTTCACTTGAGCTGTTTGTCCAACTGCTTTGCCATCACAAGCTTTTTGGGCTTGTTCAAAAAATGCTTTACGTTCAGCTTTATGCGCTTGATGCTTTTCACGCATTTCAGGTGACATGCGTTGCTCATGATGCTTTTTAAATTGTTTTGTGTCTTGAGGTGCTGTCGCAGTTGTTGTTTGGCATGCTGTTAATGCGCCCATGCTCAATAGGCTCGCAGAAACGAGTGCAACTTTGGTCATCGCTTTCATTATGATTATCCCCTTGGATGCAAGTATTGGTTCGTTGGGTAAAGAATAAGTAATAATGATGAAGAAACAATGAAGAGTTTTTTGAGCGACTGTTCTATACAATACTGAAATGCGAAGAAAAATGTGAGATCGAATTTGAATATACGCCGAGTCCCAATCGCGCTGCGCTTATTCCTTACGGTGTTATTAACAACTTTGTTAATAACAACAGTAAGTCTAGGTGTATTGCATTGGACCATGCAGAAAAACTTTACCAAATACGTCGCAGATGTAGAGATGCAAAAACTCGACTATCTGATTGATAATTTGGCGGGTGTGTATGGCGTATATCAAGATTGGGGCAATGCAGTTCAAGCACAGATTCTACAGATTGAAGGCGAGGCTGCTGCCGATGACTATGACCGACTTTCACGTTGGTGGTTGCGTCGCCAATATGATATTGCATTGCAGCAACGTTATTTTAAAGAACATACCATGATGAGTGCATTAGACACTCAGCGAACTCAATCGATTAACCCACAAGAACTAAAAGTCCTTGAAGAAAATCTACCTTCAGAGTATCAACCCTTTGAAGGTTTAAAATTTCCTTTAAGTGCCAATCAAAATCAATTTCGTTCAGCGGATAAAAATCAAGAAAAAGTGGGAAATTCAGGCATTCGCACTTCTGGTCAACAAGATGGTAAAAAACTGTTCATCTCAATGGCAGATCATTTAGGTCTAAGTTCTCGTCTGTCTTTATATGATGCCAAACAACAATTTATTTTGGGTGAACCTTCAGAAAATCCAGTGTCTTACCGCCCAATTATGGTCGATGGTGCAATTGTAGGGTATCTCGGGTTAAGACCTGTGTTAGATCAAGATGATGCATTGAGTATCAATTTTTTCAGTAATCAAAAACGCTATTTATTCTTGATTTACATTCTGACGTTAATTACCAGCTTAGTGGCTGCATTATTATTAGCGACTTATTTTAGAAAGCCGATTCAACGACTTTTAAATGCGACACGTGAATTGACCAAAGGTAATTATCAGCATCAGGTTAAAGTGAATCGTAATGATGAATTGGGTGATTTATCAACAGAAATTAATCAGTTGGCAGTCATTCTTGATCAGCATGAAAACTCACGCCGTCAGTGGGTTGCAGATACATCACATGAACTGAAAACCCCATTGGCTGTGTTGCAAGCTCAAATTGAAGCGATGCAAGATGGAATTCGTAAACCAACACCTGAACATTTTGCCTCGATGTTGGCTCAAGTATCGAGCTTGAAAAAACTCACGCAGGATCTGGCAGATTTAGCACAAGCGGAAGCGCAACAACTGAAATTTTATTTTACTGAAGTTGACCCTTGGTCAGTCATCTTGCAAGAAGTTGAACATTTTAAACCGAAGTTTGAACAAGCCAATTTGAATATTTCAATGAAGGGCCAGGGTACGGATTTACAATTAGATGTAGATCGTTTTAAACAAATTATGGTTAATTTGCTCAGTAATAGTATTCGCTATACCAATGCAGGTGGTGAAGTTCAAATTCATAGTATTGAAGATGAAAAATCATGGTCTGTAATTGTGGATGACAGTCCCTTAGGTTTAACGGATGATCAATTGGCGAATTTAGGTCAGCGTTTTTATCGAGTGGATGATTCACGAACGAGAAGTACTGGTGGAACAGGGCTTGGACTGGCTTTATCAGGTAAAATTGCACAAGGCTTGGGTGGTACATTAAGCTTTGATCATTCACCATTGGGTGGTTTGCGATGCAAATTGACCTTTCCAAAACAAACGAAAGCATAAAGGGAAAAGACATGAAGCATGTAATGCTGGTTGAAGATGAAGTTGAACTTGCACAATTGGTGCGAGATTATCTAGAAGCGGCTGGATTTGAAGTCAGCATGTTTCATGATGGTCAAGAAGCTTATGAGAGTTTCCAGCAGCGTAAACCGAGTTTAATGATTTTAGACTTGATGGTCCCACGTATGGACGGTCTTACGATTTGCCGTAAAGTACGTGAACAGTCTGATTTACCGATTATTATGGTGACCGCACGTACAGAAGAAATTGATCGCGTTTTAGGTCTGAATATGGGTGCAGACGATTATCTGTGTAAACCATTCAGTCCTAAAGAATTAGTGGCACGTGTTCAGGCAGTCTTACGTCGTTTAGATCGTAAAGCAGAGCCGGAAGAAAGCAATTTATTCCGTATGGATAAAGGTCAACAACGTGTTTGGTACCAACAAAAATCGTTAAATCTGACACCAACTGAGTTTCGTCTTTTAGAGTTGTTTTTAGAGCATGTTGGACAAGTCTATTCTCGAGCGCAACTCCTTGATCATATTAATCCTGACAGTTTCGAAGTTGCGGATCGTGTGATTGATAGTCATATTAAAAATTTACGCCGTAAAATTTCTGATGCGGCTGAAACCGGCAATCGCCATGAATGGGTTCAGGCCGTCTATGGAGTTGGCTACCGTTTTGAATATCCAGAAGATTGATCCTTTAAGATAAAAAAGCGGATCACTGGATCCGCTTTTTTATAACTTAACTATTGAATAATGTATTGATTTTATCCTGAATGTCTTTGGATACACTAGAGTCATAACCATCCACAAGAAACCGACTGATTAATCCTTCAATAATTGTATAAATGAGTTCTGATATATCTTCTTGATCAGCAATCTTACAATGATGTGCGATGAGTTCTTTAATCCATTGTTTATGTTGTTGAGCAATTTGAATCAGATTCTGTTCAGTTGAATTGGATTCCGCAACAGCTCGCACAAATAGACAACCTTTGAAGTCATCCTGTCTAAACCATTCAATATGCCACTCAAATATTTTATTGAGTGCATCAATACCTTCAGCGTTTCCAATAGAGTTAAATAAGCCTTGTTTAAATTTCTTATCTCTTGCGGTTAGTACAGATTCGACTAAGTGATTTTTATTATGGTAATAGGTGTACATAGTTGTCTTCGAACAGCCTGATTGATCTCGAATTAAATCAACACCCACAGCCCCAAAGCTATGTTCATAAAAAAGCTTTTCTGCGGTATTTAAAATTTTTATGGCTGATTTAGACATAGAACAAACTCCATAAAAAACCAATAGTACAGATCTGTACTATTTTGAATTTTACCGCTATGATGATTGGAAAACAATAGAGCCTAAAGGTGTACTCATGTTTTCAATTCTAGACGGTAAAGAAAAATTAGCAGCTTTCCCTAAAGGTGGTGAAATATTAAGGAGTCTGATGGGGGGTAGCCTGAGTATTTTTATGCTGTTAAGTTTGAGCCAATGGACAGGTCACCTTTATATCATGGCTCCTTTTGGCGCGACCTGTGTTTTGCTTTATGCTGTATCGCAATCTCCATTAGCTCAGCCTAGAAATATTATCCTTGGGCATTTCATTTCAGCATTGGTCGGTTTGATCGTTGTGCATTTTTTTACGATTTCTCACCTTTCAATCGCATTATCGGTAGGGTGTGCTATCGGGTTAATGCAACTATTCAAGTGCGTTCATCCTCCTGCTGGAGCAAATCCTTTAGTGATTTTACTTACAGCAAAGCAAATTAACTATGATTGGAGTTTTCTCATTTTCCCAGTGCTTTTAGGTTCGATTGCTTTAGTAGTAATCGCATATGCTGTGAATAATTTCAAAACAGAAAAAAGATGGCCGTTATATGGTTTGGGCTTTAAAAATACCAAATAAATGCCCATTCAATATTTATATATCAATGGTCTGAGACAAATCGTATGCTTTACCCAGCACTGTCAATCGTTGCGCCTAACGGGACTAACATTGTAGAAGGTATAAAATTAATTGAAGTCCGCTCTTGGAGACCAGAACAGCTTCCTTTAAGAAATTTAGTGATCGTTGAAAATCAAAATTTTTTAAATGATGGGTTAAAAGAAGAGCAAGGCATAGCGATCGCCATTGTAGATATAGAATCTATTCATGAATGGAGACAAGATGAAATTAAAATCGCTTGTGCATCCTATTGGGAGGAGGGCTATTGTGCTTGGGTGATCACTCATGTCAGACCAATCAACCCGCCGATTCAAACGATAGCAAAAAGAAAAATATACACTTTAAATCTTAATTTAAATATTTAAATGATTTTTGCTTCTTTGGAAGAGTGGACCTAAAACAATAATCTTAGATAAATCCTATTTGGAGGATGCTAAACGCAACGGCTAAATTTTTTTGATAACGATGACTAGAGGCTTAATTTGGAACACTTTTTAAGATGTTGTAGCGTTGACGCTCAACTTTCTTCAATTTAGAAACGACCAATTCATAAGAACTTAAAATCAGATCTTCAATCAGCTCACGGTCAATCTCATTGTGATTATATATCGAAATCCAATGCCGTTTATTCATGTGATATCCCGTGTGAATAAAGGGATAAATATCCCGAAGCATTTCGCCATGGGTTGGATCAACTTTAAGGTTGATGATCGGAATGCCATTTAATATAAAAGTCATCAAATAAATTTTATCCATGACTTTATACACATCACATTCAGGCATAAAGGGTTGGGAACATTCGGATGCAGTGAGTTGATTGGCATAGCTCGATGCAATTTGATGTAAAGAATAACTCATAAAATTATCAGCCTAAGGGAATATCTCAATCGGTGTGCCGTTACCGACCAATAACCAAATTTCGTCCATATCGGTATTCTTCACTGCGACACAACCCCATGTCCAATCATTACGAGGGAAATATTCCATCAAAGAAGGGAGTTTATTGACTTGAGATGTCGTGGCAGAACCATGAATCATAATATCGCCACCAGGGGAGACACCTAAAGCTGCTGCCTTTGCTTTATCAAGCTCATTTGGATAAGAGATATGTAGCGATTTATAAAAAGCACTTTGAGGATTACGCCAATCGATTAAATAGCGCCCCTCAGGGGTTTTACCATCGCCCTCTTGCACTTTATGTCCTGTGGGTGCAAAACCTAAACGCATATGGTAGGTCTTGATGACCTGATCATCATGTCTAAGTTCTAGCGTTCGCTTAGCTTTATACACATGCAGTTCATTGATGGGCGTTGTTGAGCGAATTCGATTAATGGCTGTTTGATCTAAGCTTCTCGCATGCACGACATCGGTGCTAGGTAGATATTGATTGTATTTGGCATAGACAAAATAGCCACCGATCATAATAGCGATCAGTGTTCCGATGAGAAGGAGATACTTGGTTAAAGTCATAAGTTTTATAATTCTTAGTCTTATTTATAAATATTAAACGGTTCAATCAAAATTAAGGTCATGTCAGATTTTACTTTGCTCAATTCCTTATGGATTATTTATAACGAATTTATTGTCGATAATCAAAATGTTCTGTGGATAAAGTGCACGATATCCACAGAATTCAGATTGAGTTGTGATTAAGAAGAACAACTCACCATCACATCAGGTACATCGGCTGAAAGTGGTGCTAAATCTTCAGTTTTTTCACGTTGAGTTTGTTTGGTAAATGGTTGTTTCAGTAAATCAAATAATCGCTCAACTTCTGAAAAATCATTGCCTTCAGCCAGTTCGATGGCTTTTTGCATCATATGGTTTCGCAAAATATAGTGTGGATTAACTGTTTGCATTACATCATCCAGCTCTTCGACATTTTGACCCTCGCGAATACTTTCATATTGCGTTAAGAAGCTTTCGAATTGGCGTCGATCTAAGCAATCATCTTTAATCACTTCATATTCTTTCTGCTGGAGACGGATAAAGTTTTGGTTGTAATCCAGTTGCTCAGTTTGCAAGATTCTCAAGAATGCCATGGCACAATCAAAACTATCTTTATGGAAGCTTGGTAGCCCCATTTTGTGATTTAAGCCTAATTTATAGTGCTCTAAAAATGTCGGTTCATAATGTTCTAGGCATTGTGCCAATTGCTCTTTCCATTGTTCTTTTTCAACGCCTTCAGGACATAAAGGAACAAGATTATTTAACCAATTCCACAAATTCCAATGTCCAATACTCGGTTGCTGTTGATAGGTATAGCGCCCATGATGATCGGAGTGATTGTTGATCCAATTGGGACGAAAACGCTCCATAAAACCATAAGGACCGAAATCTAAAGTTGAACCTGTAATATTTAAATTATCCGTATTCATCACACCATGTGCAAAACCGACCAATTGCCATTTAGCAATCATGACCGCAGTATTTTGGATGACTTTGGTTGCAAAACTTAGAATAGGGGATTCGCTTTCTAAGCACTCAGGATAGTGCCATTCGATACATTTTTGCGTAAATTCGGGCAACAAATCAGATTGATATTGATTAATCCATTCAAAATGCCCTAAACGAATGTGGCAATCTGAAGTACGTAGCATCATTGCACCACGTTCTAATTTTTCGCGTTGTACACCTTGATCAGAAGATGTAAATCCAACTGCATTACTCGAAGCGACACCGAGAGCATTGAGTGCGTGACCTGCTAAGTATTCACGAATCACCGAGCGTAATACAGCACGACCATCTCCCATACGAGAGTAGGGGGTTGATCCTGCACCTTTTAAATGTAGATCAATAGTTTGATGGTTCTGATCCAAAATTTGTGCAATCAGTAAGCCACGACCATCACCAAGTTGACCTGCCCATTGTCCAAATTGATGCCCTGCATAGACCATAGCGAGTGGTTCAAATTCTGAAAATGTCTTATGCCCACTACAGATTTCAACCCATTGTTGCTTATCTTCATCTGACCACTGCAATTGATTAGCCAAATCTACGTTGAAATGACCTGCTTTTGCACCTTTCAATGGAATCGGTTGTTGGTGATGATAAAGTTTATTTGAAAGCGTTGGATAGCGTGGATTGAATTGCATAGTAATGAACGTAATTTGGGATCTGATTTCACTATAGCAAATTCAATATAGCATTTCAGTGATTGATGTGAACTAATCGACAATGAATAGTTTTGCACCATTTTTTGTGGATGAGCGATGAGATTCAGCATGATCTGACACTTGATAACTCATACCTGAATGTAATGTAAATGAGCGTCCATCTTCTAGTTCTGTGATTAACTCACCCTCTAAACAAAATAAAATATGACCTTTTTTGCACCAATGATCTGCCAAATATCCTGCTGAATATTCAACGATTCTTACGCGAATATTATCAAATTGCTGTGTTTTCCAAAGTGCATAGCCATTTTCACCCAAATGTTTGACTTGAGCTACAT
Organism: Acinetobacter sp. CY81; assembly: GCF_059515925.1. Classification (NCBI taxonomy): domain Bacteria; kingdom Pseudomonadati; phylum Pseudomonadota; class Gammaproteobacteria; order Moraxellales; family Moraxellaceae; genus Acinetobacter; species Acinetobacter sp. CY81. The sequence goes on along the minus strand of NZ_JCAKNC010000008.1, from coordinate 50,809 downwards.
CAGACCATTGGGTGATGCCGAAAGGGATATTATTTATAAGCATAGTTTTACCTTATTATTATATTGATTATGAAAATAAGAATGAATTAAAAAAGCTCCGAAGAGCTTTTTTATGAAACATTGAAATGTTTTAAATTAGTTAGAAATTGAAGATTTCTTCAAGTTACGCATTAGCAAATTCAAAGTTTGACGATGATGCGACAGACGCTGTTCAACCAATTGGAAATCGACTTTAAGTTTGTCATCCATTTGGTGAATTTTCTCGGCAACCGCTGCTTTCTTCGCTTGAATCTCTTGCTCTTTTAACTTCGCCCAATCATTCAATGTTTGAGAGAATGCTTCATATTCCTGAGCAATACGCGCCTTAGCTGAACTAATGTCATCATTCACATTTAAGCCATATACAGCCAAATCTTGTTCTGCATATTTAAACTTCATTGCCAATTCAGCTTTTTTAATATTAAAGCTTGGAATACGACGTAAGTTCTTAGCAAGACCCAGTTTAGAACATGTCCAAATCAACCATTTCGTTGGATCGTACTGCCACCATTTCACACCGTTACGATAGTCGTATTGGAAAATATGGTGATAGTTATGATAACCCTCGCCCCATGTTGCAATCGCAAGAACGAAGTTATCACGTGCTGTATTTTCATCTGTATAAGGACGTTTGCCCCACATATGACATAGCGAGTTAATAAAGAATGTTACGTGATGGCTCAAGATTAGGCGCAGTAAACCACCCAATAATAGAACACCCCACATATCACCAACCAACCAACCGACAGTCGTTAAAATCACTGCATGTACTGCAATCACTAAGGGAATGTAGTACTTGTCTTGGAACATCACAACCTTATCAGCCAAAAGGTCGGGTGCATTTTTATAATTTGATTCAGCTGCAGGATAATTACGAAGCATCCACCCAATATGAGCGTACCAAAATCCATTATTAATCGAATATGGATCTTTTTCGACATCGTCAACATGACGATGATGCGTACGGTGACCAGAAGCCCAGAACAGAATACTGTTTTGAACCGCAAATGTACCCATAATCATCAACAAGATTTTTAGAGGTAATGTTGCTTCATAAGCACGATGTGCCCATAAACGGTGATAGCCAGCAGTAATACCGAGGCTACTAAAACCAAGAAGTACAATTAAACTAATCCACGCACCAGCGCTAAAGTCGTGATGGTACGCATACAGTGGAATAGCAATGATTGCGACAATTGGTAAAAACACCAATGCAAAAACTGCGATCCAGTTAATTGGGGCTTTGGGTAGGGGAGCATTCATCTCCAACAGCACTCCTAGAACCTTAGAAGGTATAAAAGAAACCTTAATCCATGTAAAAAATAGGGATTAAGACTTCATGATATTAGCACGAGCAAACAGATGTTCACTAGTATTATTGTACAGTTGTATTGTACTAAACAGTAACATAATAAAACATTGGCTAAATTCCTAAATTTGGAAATGTTTTAGACATGAGCCAGTGTGAATAGTGGATTAAAAAATTCTTGAAAATAGCTAGATTCATAGCAAGGTGAATCTATTGAAATACAAAAAAGTAAGTCAGAAAATTCAATGGATTAAAGATTTTGCATCATGAGTTTTGGATAGTCTGTAATCAGACCTTGAATCCCTAAATCACGTAAATGCTTTGCCCGATCGAGTTGGTTTACCGTCCACACACTGACATTTAAGTTTGCAGAACGTGTCGCTAGAATGATGTCATCCGTTGCCAGTTGATTCATCCAACCGATTTGGCAACATTCCAGTTCAAGTGCTTGATCAATGGCTTGATGTTTCACATCCGTTTCAATCAACAGACCGCGTTTAAACTGAGAGTGATGTGATCGTAAGGCTTGATGAATTTTGGGGTCAAAGCTAGTAATGACAGCAGAGTGTTCAAAGCCTTTTAGTTGCTGTTCTAGGGCAAGTGTAATTTTTTCAGCTTCAGCTTGAGTTTTCACAGCTTTGACTTCGACTTCGATATGTTCAAAGTTCTGAATTAAGCTTAGGGTTTGATCCAGTAGAGGCGTGGCTTCTACTTTATTCCATTCTGACCAATTCACCGCATGGTTATATGCATCAAGTTCTTCACGGCTACATTCATATAAGTTTTTCTGTTGGCCTGAAGTTCGAACGAAGTCATCATCATGCATGATGATTAATGCATCGTCTTTGAGTTGACGTACGTCAAACTCAACAGCACGGATCCCTAAATTTTGAATATATTGAAATCCACCGAGGGTATTTTCAGGTGCTTCCCCGCGCGCACCACGATGACCAATAATTCGCATAGAACACCCTGATTGAACAGGATGATCATAGCGCTGAATCATGAAGGAAATATGATGATTTTAAATCATATTTTTAATTAAAAATGACCGTCATAACGACAAAGACGATCATCATTTCATAATTTATTTTAACGATTAGATCGTATCGTTAATGTTTTTTTGCCAAAGAACTTCTGAACCGCCTTCTGCACGTTGTAATGTACGTGATGCGACAAATAACCAATCCGATAAGCGGTTTAAGAGTTGAAGTGACGTTGCTTGAATATTTTGATCACGTGCATGGACAGTCATTAAGCTTCGTTCCGCACGACGACAGACTGAGCGCGCTTGATGTGCATAGCTACATGCCAATGTTCCAGCAGGCAAAATAAAGTCTTTCAGCATCGGGAGTGCCTCGTTCATGTCATCAATTTCTTTTTCGAGAAATTCAACTGAAATCGGTAAAACCATGTTGTAGTTAGGAATGCAAACTTCTCCACCTAAATCAAATAACCAGTGTTGAATCAGGCTGAGTGATTTATCCCATTTGGCTTTATCTTCAATTGAACTGACTGCAATTTGAGAACGTAAAATACCAATACATGAGTTCAACTCATCGACATCCCCTAAAGCATGGATACGTAGGTCATCTTTAGGTACACGAGAACCATCACCTAGACCTGTCGTGCCTGAGTCGCCTGTACGTGTATAGATTTTACTTAGACGGTGTCCCATGAGGTTTCCTTTAAATTTTTAATTACTGAATATAAAAAGAATCATGCCATAGCGATGGCATGATTCTCAAAATTTTATTGCTGAATAAATAATGGAGCTAATACATTTGATTAGTATTTGAATGTCACACCTGCAGAAGCGATTCGACCACCATTGATGTAGAACTCATCTAGATAATAGTTTGCAGTCTTATGTTTAACATCACCAACGTTCTTGATGTTGGTAAATAATCGAATATTCGGGTTGAGCTTCCAATAACCATTGAGATCAATCGTTGCATAGCCAGACATTTCTTCTGAATTCGGCATGTTGGCGATTTTCGATTTGGATTTGGCGATTAGGGTTGCACTTAAACCATAGATTTCATTTTCAAGACCAAGCGTTGATGAAACTGAATGTTTGGGTCTGCGAGTAAGTTCTAAACCTGTGCTCTTATTTTCAGTTTCGACATAGGCATATTCAGCATTGAGATAATAAGGTGCTTTTTCCCATTTGAAACCGATTTCACCTCCTTGCATTTGTGCTTCTTTCACATTGGCATATGTTGAATCTTTGGTTTGATCAATTTTGACATAATCGATCAGATGGTCGACTCGAGTTTGATATAAAGAGCTATAAATTTTGGAATTCTCTGAAATTGCATGATCGAAACCAATTTCATAAGAAATGCTTTCTTCAGGTTTTAAATTGGGATTTCCGAAAGTTCCACCCCAGTCAGCATTTTCATAGTGATAATAAAGTTGATTGCCAGTTGGTGCTTTAAATGCAGTTCCAATATTGGTGTAAACACTGGTTTGTGGGCTTACATCAACGCGACCGGCAAGTTGACCGACCCAATGTGATCCGAACTGATCATGATCTTCAATTCTCAACCCAGCTTGAGTATGAAATTGATCAGTATTAAATTGATGTTGAATATAATAGCCTGCGCTGTTTAATTTTTGTTTTTCTCCCACAATTGCTAAGCTTTCAATATCAGCACGATTGAGAGCACCACCAACCATGAGATTGTGTTGAGGAGCAAACTTCCATTGAAGATTCAGATCAGCTTCGTTGCGATCGGTATCAAAGTAGTAGTAACCCGCTTTATCGGTTAGCTCATCTTTAAAATGAGAAATTTGTGCATTCAGTTTGAGATTTGATTTGAGTTGTGCTGTTGCAGATGCATTTAAAACTTGATTAAGAAAGTCTTGAGCACCACCGTAGTAAACATTATTGCCTTTGTTTTCACTGATATTGATATGCGCTTGGTACAGTGCTTTATCAATGCCAATTTTAGTGCTATAACCCTTTTGATCAAAGCTTGCATCTTGTTTAGATTTATCGGTGACAGGTGTACCATCACTTTCAAGGCGTTGACCACGGACTTGCGCATACATCCCAGAATCATCAACTAAATCGGCACCGACTATCGACTTATACGTATTATTTTCACCAAATTCGGTCGTTAATAATAAGCCAGTTTTTGACGGTTTTTTTGAAATGACATTGACAACCCCGCCAATTGCATCCGTACCGTACTGTACTGAAGCAGGACCTTTAACAATTTCAATACGCTCGATATCGCTTAGATCGATATAAGGGATGTTTGCTCCACCATCTAATGCTGTATTTAAGCTAACACCATCTTTTAAGAAGAGTAGATGTTTAGAATCTGTACCTCGAATAAATCCAGAAGAGGTTTGCCCTATACCACCACTTTGTACAATATTTAAAGAGGCGTCTTTACGGAGTAAATGACCTAAGTCTGAAATTGGGGCTTGATCGATTTCTTTGGTATTAATTACAGAGATTCGTGCAGGCACATTTTCAATATTTTGTTCACTACGAGAAGCTGTAACCACAATAGTGCTTAAAGAAGATTTTGCAGAAGTTTGAGCTTCAGTCGTTGCTGATACAGACGTTGAAAAACCCATCGCAATAGCGATCGCACCCACAAGTGCTGTAGGTTTAAAAAGAATAGACATATTTTCGCTCCATACATTCACCCCACGTGAATGATTGAGTTAAAAGGCACAACAAGCAGGTATCCGGACTTAAATGATGTATATTTTTATACTGACATTTCCACCTTCCCACATATTTAATGCAGTGGCGTAAATCTTTGAAAATCATTCAGAGATCTATAAAGAAATGTGTTTCATTTTACCGTTGCGGGGGCAGTGTTGGATTTTCACCAACTTCCCTAAAGCAAAGCTTAGACTTGTTGCAAGATGCGCGCAGTATAATGATTGTATGTCTTATAAACAATGAACATGCAGAATAATCAGGACGAACTTTACTCAAGTTAAAAAAATTGCTTTACAATGCTTTGGCTAGGTCTTTATGACACTATATAAATCACATTAATCTTGATTGAGATCAGAGCGATCAAATATGCGTACTCGCGCCAAAATTTGTGGAATCACACGTATTCAAGATGTACAGTCAGTTGTACAAGCAGGTGCAGATGCAATCGGATTTGTATTCTTTCCGCCAAGTCCACGGAACGTGACTATCAAGCAAGCGAAAACACTTGCAAAACATGCGCCTGCTTATGTTCAATTGGTGGGGTTGTTTGTGAATGCATCTTTGGAGCAAATTCAAGAAACCTTAAAAGATATTCCATTGGATGTTTTACAGTTTCATGGCGATGAATCGGCTGAAGAATGTCAGCAAATTGCACAGGCAACAGGACGCCGTTGGTATAAAGCCCTTCAAGTGAAACCTGGTTTAGATCTTGTTGAGGCAATTCAGCAATACCAACAAGCAGGTGCAAGTGCTATGCTTTTAGATGCTTGGCATCCTGAACTCAAAGGTGGAACAGGTCATTCATTTGACTGGGCACAGTTCCCCAACATGGATATTCCATTAATCTTGGCAGGTGGCTTAAACCCTGACAATGTTGAAGACGCTATTAAAACAACACAGGCTTATGCTGTGGATGTGAGCGGAGGCGTAGAGTCCGCAAAAGGTATAAAAGACCAACAACTCATTGAAAAATTTATGCAAGGAGTCCATCGTGGATCAGCAAAATAAAAGTCATAACAGTCAAGTTGACTATACCCAATTCCCAGATCAAAACGGGCATTTCGGTATTCATGGCGGACGTTTTGTGTCAGAGACTCTTATGGCGGCTTTAGAGGATTTAGAAAAACTCTATTTTCGCATGAAAGATGACAAACAGTTTCTGGCAGAATTCGACCGTGACTTGGCTTACTATGTAGGTCGCCCAAGTCCTTTATATCATGCTGAACGATGGTCAAAAGAATTAGGCGGTGCTCAAATTTATTTGAAGCGTGAAGACTTGAACCATACTGGTTCACATAAGGTGAATAACACGATTGGTCAGGCACTTCTTGCAAAACTTTCAGGTAAAAAACGTATTATTGCAGAAACAGGCGCAGGTCAGCATGGTGTTGCGACTGCAACGATTGCAGCACGTTTAGGTCTTGAATGCGTTGTATTCATGGGTGCTGAAGATGTAAAGCGTCAGGCGATGAATGTTTACCGTATGCGTTTATTGGGTGCGACCGTTGTACCCGTAGAAAGTGGCTCTAAAACGCTGAAAGATGCCATGAACGAAGCGATGCGTGACTGGGTAACGAATGTTGATTCAACCTACTATGTGATTGGTACTGTTGCAGGTCCACACCCGTATCCGCAATTGGTACGTGATTTCCAATCGATCATTGGTCGTGAAGCACGTAAACAAATTCAAGAACAAGCAGGTCGTTTACCTGATGCCCTAGTTGCATGTGTAGGCGGTGGTTCAAATGCGATGGGCTTGTTCTATCCATTTTTAAATGATCAAGATGTGAAAATGTACGGTGTTGAGGCTGCTGGTCTTGGTATCGAAAGTGGCAAGCATTCAGCACCACTAAATGCAGGTCATGTTGGTGTTTTACATGGTAACCGTACATATCTAATGTCTGACGACCAAGGTCAGATTATTGAAACACATTCAATATCTGCTGGTTTAGATTATCCTGGTGTTGGACCAGAACATAGTTTCTTAAAAGATATGAACCGTGTTGAATATGTACCAATCAATGACAATGAAGCGCTTCAAGGTTTCCGAGATTTAACGCATATTGAAGGGATTATTCCTGCACTTGAAAGTTCACATGCAATGGCATACGTGACCAAGCTTGCTCCGACGATGTCTAAAGATCAAATCATTATTGCGACGGTTTCAGGTCGTGGTGATAAAGATTTAATGACCGTTGCTCGTATTGATGGCGTAGAAATGGTTGATATGTAAAACTTGGTTTTATTTATCTTTAAAAGCTCCATTCGTGGAGCTTTTTTATGATTGAAATTGAGAGTCATGCACACAAAAACCTCATAGAAAGAAAAAGTGAGTCTCGCGACAATAACCAAAATTTAAAAACAGATTCGATTGATAAGAATGACATTTACCGACTTGGTTCGTGCAGAACAGTTTCCAACCCGTATTGATTGGCAATGGAGAGATACTTTTGCCATTTGTATTATTCCGCTGATTTTATTGAATGGTTATTTCCTAGAACACATTTTTGGTCAATCAGTAAATGTGGCCATAGGGGATACGGTATTCAGGGGAATATTGTTTGTCATCGTTTGTGTCCTATACAAAAGCATGTTGCTTGAGCATTGGCAAAAGTATAAACAAGCTTTTTGGCGTTCAAATTTGTTGGTGCTAATAGGTGCTGTGATGCTACAAGTGGTCATTTCACTAACCAGAAGTTTTCTGCCGACGGGAGCATCTGCAGGGAATGAAAACCAATTAGATTCGAGTCAGATCGCATTTATCAGCCTACTGTTGATTAGTTTAGGTCCTTTATTTACTGCGCTGTTAGAAGATATTATTTTTCGCTATACCTTGTTGCAAAAACTGTTTGTTAAACCATGGCTGTGGCGTGTTGTTTTAGTCTTATTGAACTCCATTTTATTTGGATTGATTCATTATTATAATTTTGATGGAAACGTGATTGCGACCATCAGTTTTATGGCAGCAGGACTGTTTTTAAACCTGATTTATTTGTGGACACGTAATATTTGGCATGTGTTGCTGATTCATTTTGTGAACAATGCCGTATTATCTTTGGGTGCTTTGATTCTTCTAGAAATTTTACAAAAGCTGAATGCGGTCTAATATTGAGGACGGTTAGAGGGAAATACCATGCCTAGTTTATTTATTGTCATGCTCGGTGGTCGTCATGCACGTGCCAATACAGAAGTGCATGATGTGGTTTTAGCCGTAGGTGAATCGTTGGAAGAAACCTACGATCAGCTTCGTAATGCATGGTTCGGTGAACAAAAAGGTTTGCATATCGATGCTTGGGCAAAAATCAATGGAGTAGAGTTTGAGGGAGCGAAATATCAATTACAATTTACTGATGCTCAGCCGAACCAAGCATCACAAAAATTATTTTTGATTAACTTAGGTGGTTACGATGCTAAAGAGTTTGGTGAGCTGCATCGTTATGTATTACTGGTTGCTCAGAATGCAATGGTCGCAAAACAAAAGGGCAAAGTATATTTCGCTGAACATTGGCAAAAGCAACATACAGATCGTGTCTTAGATGTCGATGATTGTATTGCCATTGATCATGTGCATGGACGTTATGTGCAATTGGTCGAAGGTAAATTTGAATCTAACCATTGGGAAAATACTTATATTACGATTGCTTAATGTGTTTCTAAGCAAATCAATAGAAAGGTTGAAATGCTGATTTATTGATTATTATTTCAGGCTCTTCGCTTTATGGGTAAAAAAGCTAAAGATCTCATAAATTATTCCATTCATGTATAAAGGCGCTGAAATGTGGTTAAAACCTTTATATCAGTGAATCGAGCAGATGCTTATCAAAAAAACAGTTATTAAATATGTAAAAAACGCATTTTCTTGATAGATCAATTAAGGCTATTCTGTTCGCCTTTATAATAGAAATTACTAGCCGTACGCCATGTATTTATATACTGATTTTGATCAGCAGTTGATCAACGAACGTGTTGCACAGTTCCGTGACCAAACGGAGCGTTATTTAGCAGGTAAGTTGACGGAAGACGAATACCGTCCATTACGCCTACAAAATGGTTTATACGTACAACGTTATGCACCAATGTTACGTGTTGCTGTCCCTTATGGTTTAATGAACTCGAAGCAACTTCGCAAAATTGCGGATCTTGCAAAAGAATATGACCGTGGTTATGCACACGTTTCTACACGTCAAAACATTCAGTTTAACTGGCCTGCGCTAGAGAATGTACCTGATATGTTGGCAGAGCTTGCAACCGTTCAGATGCATGCGATTCAAACATCAGGTAACTGTATCCGTAATACCACAACTGACCAATACGCAGGTGTGGTTGCGGGTGAAATTGCAGATCCACGTCCGACATGTGAATTGATCCGTCAGTGGTCAACCTTCCACCCAGAGTTTGCATTCTTACCACGTAAATTCAAGATCGCAGTCTCTGCACTTGAAGAAACAGATCGTGCTGCGACGTCATTCCACGATATCGGTGTTTACATCGTTCGCAATGAAGCAGGCGAGATGGGCTACAAAATCAAAGTGGGTGGTGGTCTAGGTCGTACACCGATCATTGGTAGCTTTATTCGTGACTTCTTGCCACGTGAAGATTTAATTGCTTATTTAGAAGCGGTACTGCGTGTATATAACTTACATGGTCGCCGTGATAACAAATATAAAGCACGTATCAAGATTTTAGTAAAAGCTTTAACACCTGCTGTATTTGCTGAAAAAGTTGAAGCTGAATTTGCACATACCATTCAAACTTTGAAAATCCAGCCTGAAATTTTGAAAAAATTAGACGAAGAATTTATTCCGTTTGATTATCAAGATTATGCAGATGAAGATTTCTCTACTCAGTTTGCAGAACATCCAAAATTCAAACAGTGGTTCAATATCAACACCAATGCCCATAAAGTGAAAGGCTATCGTATCGTAACGATTTCTCTGAAACGTACTGGTATTGCACCTGGTGATATGACCACTGAAGAGATGAACTTGATTGCAGACCTTGCAGACAAGTACACTTTTGGTGAGTTACGTACGACACACGAACAAAATATTTCACTTGTGGATGTTCCGCAAAAAGATTTATTTGAGCTTTGGACTATTCTTGAAAAGAACAACTTGGCTCGTGCGCACATTGGTTTCATTACCGATATTATTTGCTGTCCGGGCGGGGATTTCTGTTCATTGGCAAATGCGAAATCTATTCCAATTTCTGAAGCAATTTCACGCCGTTTTGATGATCTAGATACCATTTACAATTTAGGTAAATTGGATCTAAACATCTCAGGTTGTATGAATGCCTGTGGTCATCACCATGTGGGTAACATCGGTATTTTAGGTGTAGATAAAAAAGGCGCTGAATTCTACCAAATTACTTTGGGTGGAAATGCAGACCACGATGCATCGATTGGTGACATTCTTGGGCCGTCATTTGCAGCAGAGCGTGTGCCTGATGTTGTAGAAGAAATTTTGAATACTTATCTTGATCTTCGTCAAGAAGGTGAAGAGTTTGTAGAAACATATCGTCGTGTTGGTATTCAACCGTTTAAGGAGCGTGCATATGCTTAATACTGCACTTCAAGTGCTCGCAAAAGACGGCACTGTAACTGACAATACTTACCAAGTGATTGGTGAAGATGGTGTACTACCACAAGGTGATGTGGTGTTAACTGTTGAACAATTGGATCAAATTGCCAATGTAACGGGTAAGAAAGCATTATTTTTAACAGTTGATGCTTCTCCTGAAACCAACGAATTCCCACTCGATCAGCTCGACGCAATCTTTATCGAATTTGCAGGCTTTAATGATGGTCGTGGTTATTCATTTGCTGCATTGTTACGTCGCCAAGGTTACCAAGGTGAACTTCGTGCGACAGGTGATGTATTCAAAGATGTCTTGAACTATATGAAGCGTTCTGGGTTCGATACTTTCGTGATTAAAGAAGGTAAAGATATTGTTGAGGCTGCAGCGGGTTTAGGTGATTTCACGAATCCGTATCAAGCATCTACCGCAGTTGGTCAAGCTAATTATCAAACAGGCGCGTAGAATCATTTAAATAAAAGAGCCTGCCAAAAGCGGGCTTTTTTATTGGCGCTTAAAACAGATGGTTTATCTATATGCTTCATTTGCTTTAAATTGGTGCAAGGTGTTGTAGTATAAGCAATGCAATGTTGATCATTATTGGTGCAACATAGAATTACCTATTTAAATCCTTTTAATTTTTTTAGTGATACAGTTGTTATGCAAAATTCGATTCGTATTGGTATTGTCGGTTACGGCAACCTAGGTCGTGGCGTTGAAACGTCAATTCAAAAAAATCCAGATTTAAGTTTGGTGGGTATTTTCACACGCCGTGCACCAGAAACAGTTTCACCTTGTTTTGCTGAAACACAAGTGTTCCACATGGATGACTTAAATAGTTTCCAAGACAAGATTGATGTATTGATTTTGTGCGGTGGTTCTAAAGACGACCTTCCAAAACAGACTCCAGAATTGGCAAGCAAATTCAATACTGTAGACAGTTTTGATACACACGCACGTATTCCTGAATTCTTTGATGCTGTAAATGCTCCGGCACTTGCAAACAAGAAAACAGCGATGATCTCGATTGGTTGGGATCCTGGTATGTTCTCAATCAACCGTCTATTTGGTGAAGCACTTCTTCCAGATGGTGAAACCTATACTTTTTGGGGTAAAGGTCTTAGCCAAGGTCACTCGGATGCGATTCGCCGTGTAGATGGTGTAAAAGCAGGTGTTCAATATACGATTCCATCTACAGATGCGATTGAACAGGTACGTAGTGGTTCACGTCCACAACTCACGACCAAAGATAAACATACCCGTGAATGTTATGTGGTACTTGCAGAAGGTGCAGATGCAAATGCGGTTGAGCAAGCGATCGTGACCATGCCTGACTACTTTGCAGATTACAATACGAGTGTAAACTTCATTGATGAAGAAACCTTAGCCAAGGAGCATAACCGGATGCCTCATGGTGGTTTTGTGATTCGTAGTGGTAATAGCAGCGATGAGCATAACCAAGTGGTTGAATTCTCATTGAAGCTCGATAGTAACCCTGAATTTACTGCGAGTGTTCTTGTTGCTTATGCACGTGCATGTCATCGAATGAACCAAATGGGGCAGTATGGTGCTAAAACAGCATTTGATGTTGCACCCGGTTTACTTTCTATGAAATCACCTGAGCAATTGCGTAAAGAGCTACTCTAAGATTGAATCATTTGAGTATTCAAAGTAAAAATTCAAAATAGATAAATTGAAAAGGCGAATAATAAATTCGCCTTTTTTTATAAATGATTCTTTTGGCATTGAAAGTTGAAGACTAGTGAATTATGGGAACTCAAGCTAAACTTCGACCACGATTTTAACAATGAAAATAACCATGTCTTTTTTAATGGCTAAAATGAATCCAGGGATCATTTGGTTAATGATCGCAATCGCAACCGATGTTCTTTCTACCTTTTATTCAGCGAAGGGCAATGGATTGGTCAATAAAGCAGATCAAGCGATCGCATTGATTCTTTATATCATCTCTTTTGCTTGTGCAGCGTATGCATTGAAGTTTATGCAGGCTGGCATTCTCTATGTTTTATGGTCTGGGATAGGTGTGATTGCGACTGCCTTCTTAGCAAAAACTTTTCTTGGGCAAAACATTGATATTGCAGGATGGATTGGTATCGGATTTATCACGATTGGACTCATTATTATTGCTCAATTTTCAAATATAGATGTTTGAATTAGATATAAATTGAATACCATTCAATATCTAAATTTAAGTATTACTCAAGCTGACAATTAATCATCCATTTGATACCGAATTGATCTGTAAAAGCCCCATAGAGTGCACCCCAAAAAGTTTTGTCTAATGGCATTTCTATTTGTCCGTTTTCACATAAGGCTGAAAATAATCGATGCGCCTCATTTTGCTCACTTTGATCAAGATTAATTGAAATATAGTGATTGGTGCCTTGGGTAAAAGGAGTTCCAGATTGTGCACAGAAATGTTCAGCCGTATCTGATCCCATGAGTATGGTGAAATCATTAATCGGTAAGGAAACGTGCAAAATATAATTCTTTTCCAAATCTGAAAGTGTGACTCTATCTTGTGGTGGGATATCTGCATAGCGCGACAGCATTGCAAACTCTCCGCCAAATACAGAACGATAAAAGTTAAATGCTGCTTCCGTTTGTCCTTGAAAGTTTAAATAGTGATTCAGTTGCATTTTGAAGTCCGTTTTTGTTGTTTTGGAGAAGATAATTTAACAACTGTTGGCTTAAAGTTTAATGAAGAGTATGTAACTGAATTGAAGGTGATGTGCTTTGTAGAGTCATCATTAGTGTGAAAAAAGCCTTTCATCAATGAAAGGCTTTTTGTTGTGAGCGATGTTTCGGGATATTAATGTTGTGAAATATTGATCGAGTTATAAAAGCTCGATTGCGACAGCAGTTGCTTCACCACCACCAATACACAGTGCAGCGATACCACGTTTACCACCTGTACGTTTAAGTGCATGTATTAAAGTTAGAATAATACGTGAGCCTGTTGAGCCGACTGGGTGACCGAGGGCACATGCGCCACCATTGATATTCACTTTTGCTGCATCGAGTTTGAACTCATCGATTGGACACATGGTCACCATTGCAAATGCTTCATTGATCTCCCATAGATCTACATCTTCGACTTTCCAGCCCGTTTTATCTAAAACTTTTTGGATAGCACCAACTGGAGCGATGGTAAATTCAGAAGGGTGCTGAGAGTTTGATGCATAAGCAATAATCTTCGCAAGAGGAGCAAGCCCTTTAGCTGCTGCTTGTTCTACTGATGTTAAAACTAAAGCTGATGCGCCGTCAGAAATAGAACTCGCATTTGCAGCAGTAATCGTACCATCTTTAGCAAAGGCAGGGCGTAGAGTCGGAATTTTATCAATATTGGCATTAAAGGGTTGCTCATCCTTATCTACAACAACATCGCCTTTACGAGACGAGACAGTCACAGGAACGATCTCATCTGCAAAATAACCCTCTGTAATGGCAGTTTTAGCACGCTCTAAAGAACGGATTGCAAAAGCATCCATCTGTTCACGTGTGTAGCCTTTAGTATTCGCCATATCTTGTGCGAATGATCCCATTAAACGACCTGTTTCAGCATCTTCAAGCCCATCAAGGAACATATGATCTTTGATTTCGCCATGACCCATACGGAAACCACCACGTGCTTTTGGCAAAACATAAGGGGCATTGGTCATGGATTCCATGCCACCAGCAACGACAAATTGTGCAGAACCTGCTTTAATCATGTCAGCTGCTTGCATTACAGCTTTCATACCAGAGCCACAAAGCTTGTTAATGGTCACAGCGCCTGTAGTATCCGGTAGACCTGCTTGACGCATGGCTTGGCGAGCGGGGCCTTGTTTTAAGCCGGCTGGAAGTACACAGCCCATAATCACTTCTTCGATGTCTGTCGGTTGTAGCCCTGCGCGAGCAACTGCTTCTTTAATGGTTACTGCACCCAGCTCAGGTGCTGTCAGTCCAGACAAGCTACCTTGAAAGCCACCCATTGCTGTACGAGCGCCATTTACGATTACGATTTCAGTCATTGTTGTACTTCCATTGTTATATTTGCATGTTGTATTCAAAAACTTTATAGCCCAAGCAGTATATTGAAAATTTGCGAAGAGTGAAGCTTCATAACATTATTTTGACTGATCAGTACTTATGCTCATAGGCATTTATGGCTGAGCTCAGTACGAACATGTGCCATTTGATTGACCACATAGCGCGTATTATTTTGAGAAGTTTTTAAACTACAATAATGAAAGCTTCCTTGAGATCCACGAGGTAGCCCTGTATCTCCCATAAATGTGACAGTATTTGGACTTGTACTGCCTCCATCCCATTCTAGATTGCCATACTTTAAGTTGGTTTTCAGCTTTTGATGAATCATTTCATTTGCATCTAATATTTTATTATTATTTCGATCGGTGAATATCAAGATGCCTCTATTCCATTGATTGTTTGAACAAGTGTCTAAGTTATCTGAAGCACATATCACGATTCGTTGATGCTGTGTCACTGCTAAGTTTTTTGATAGCTGAATTAGATTACGAATCGTGGGCAGCATTTGATTATGCTCCTGCCGTTCCATAAAATTGTGATATGAAGGCAGGGCGATACTAACCATAATGGCTAAAATAGCGATGGTTACAATAAGTTCAATCAGCGTAAATCCACGCCCTTTACAATTTGGATACATTGTTTATACTTCTTTTGTTTATTAATTGTCTGATTTTTAAAATTTTAATAAATTTAAAAGGATTAAACCCTTCATTATAAAAAATGATTACTATCATTTCTTATTGCTGTTAAAATGCTGGGAATGGAAAGATAAGTTATTCTCAAGGTCAAATTGAGTAAAAAATTACCGAATTACAACGGAAATTGTAAGTAATTTTGTCAATAATTTACTTGATTAAAGTAATCAAGCACTTGGAATTGTCTTCAAGTGTTTGTATGATTCAACGTGAGTAGCTTAAAAAAAATACTGGGGTATAAAAAAGCCTATCTCAGGAAGCCATAATATTTTAGGCTGAGCTTGAAAAACAATTGTTATCTCTGGAGGATATCCATGAAATTGAGTCGTATCGCACTTGCTATGCTTGTTGCTGCACCATTTGCTGCTGCTAACGCTGGCGTAACCATTACTCCGTTAATGGTTGGTTACACATTCCAAGACACTGCACACAATAACAGCTATGAAGATCATCTTTATGATGAGCCTGCTGAGCTTCAAGACGATTTATTCGTTGGTGCTGCGCTTGGTATCGAATTGACACCTTGGTTAGGTTTCGAAGCTGAATATAACCAAGTTAAAGGTGATATTGAGACTGATTCTGCTAGCTTTGGTGAATATAAACAGACTCAAATCAATGGTAACTTCTATGCTACTTCTGATTTGATCACTAAAAACTATGACAGCAAAGTTAAGCCATATGTATTATTAGGTGCTGGTCACTATAAATACGAATATGATGGTTCATTCGGTAATCTTAAAGATGACGAAGGTACTTTAGGTAATGCGGGTGTGGGTGCTTTCTGGCGCTTAAACGACGCTTTGTCTCTACGTACTGAAGCTCGTGCTACTTATAACATTGATGAAGATTTCTGGAACTACACAGCTTTAGCTGGTCTTAATGTTGTTCTTGGTGGTCACTTGAAACCTGCTGCTGCAGTAGTTGAAGTTGCTCCAGTAGAAGCGGCTCCTGCTCCAGTTCAACCAGCTCCTCAACAACTTGTTGAAGACTTGAACATGGAATTACGTGTGTTCTTTGATACAAACAAATCAAACATCAAAGATCAATACAAACCAGAAATCGCTAAAGTAGCTGAAAAACTATCTGAATACCCGAATGCGACTGCTCGTATTGAAGGTCACACAGATAACACTGGTCCACGTGCATTGAACGAACGTTTATCTCTAGCTCGTGCTAACTCTGTTAAGTCTGCACTTGTAAGCGAATACAACGTTGATGCTGCTCGTTTGTCTACTCAAGGTTTCGCTTGGGATCAACCGATTGCTGACAACAAGACTAAAGAAGGTCGTGCTATGAACCGTCGCGTATTCGCAACGATTTCTGGTAGCCGTACTGTAACAGCTCAATAATTTGAGATCTGTTTCTTAATGAAAACGACTCTTCGGAGTCGTTTTTTTTTGTTAATAAAAAAAGAAAAACAATAAAGTGTGATATATTTCTCAAAAATACTATTAAGATCAAACAATAAGAGTGATTATCATGAAAAAAATGCAAAATTTGCTTTTAGTAGCAGTTTTCAGTAGTGGTTTACTTATCGGATGTTCAACGACAAAAGTAAATGATTCTGTTCAAACACAAGAAGTTGCATCACAAAAAATATTGCATGAACTTAAAAATGGCGTATCTATTTATTTTGATACCAACTCAAGTGAAATTGAAGCGAAGTATCAAATTTATTTAATTACAGCAGCTAAAGGTTTGGCGCAAAACCAAAACTTTGTACTTGAGTTAGAAGGTCATACAGATAGTAGTGGTTCAGCTGCGACGAATCGTCGTGTGTCTTTAGAGCGTGCAAATTCTATTCGTAATACACTGATCATGAACCATGGTGTTAATCCAAATCAAGTGAAAGCATTTGGTGTTGGTTCTTCGAAGCCGATTGATACAAACGATACTTCAGAAGGTCGTGCAAATAACCGCCGTGTTAGTGCAACTTTAAAAATTCAGTAATAACGGATTATTATAAAAAAATCGGACTAGAGTCCGATTTTTTTATTTGTGAAAGAATAAGATAAAACTGAATTAGTCTTGGTCTACCTTCATTGGCTGTACATCCATTTCATTGTATTTCACCAATTTGGATTCTCTTTTAAGTTTGTAACCGATCCAAATTGCAAAGAATAAGAAAATACCAATATAGGTTGAAAGTACAGCTAACCATTCACCATTAAGCACAGCTTGATAGTTTTGACCTAGCACAACAATGGCACATAGAATGAACGCAAACCACGGTGCAAATGGAAAGAATTTTGCACGATAAGCGAGGTCTTCAAGTTTGTAGCCTTGAGTGAGGTAACCTTTACGGAAACGATAATGTGAAATCGCAATACCTAACCAAACAATAAAGCCACACATACCAGACATATTGAGTAGCCAGTTAAAAACTTGCTCTTCACCAATGAACGTAGTTAAGAAGCAAAGTGCTGCAATCGCCGTTGTTGCATACAAAGCATTCATTGGAACGCCGCGTGTATCTAACTTAGAGAATACTTTCGGTGCACTTCCGTTCTTTGCCATGTCAAATAACATACGCGTTGATGAATACATGCCTGAGTTACCAGCAGATAAAATCGCAGTCAAAATCACAGCATTCATTACACTTGCAGCAAATGCAAAGCCAGCTTGCTCATAGAGAAGAGTGAATGGTGATAGGGCAATATTTTCATCAGATGCAGCTTGTAAAAGACGTGGATCATCATAGGCAATCAATGTACCGATAATGAAGATACACACGATATAGAACAACAAGATGCGCCAAAAAATTTGCTTGATCGCGATAGGAATTGTTTTCTTCGGATCTTTGGATTCACCTGCGGCAACACCGACCATCTCAGTGCCTTGGAATGAGAATCCTGCAATCATTGCGACACCAATTAGGGCAGAGAAACCACCAACAAATGGTGCTTCGCCTGTTGTCCAATTCGCAAATGTTGCGACTTCCGGTGTTAGCATGATTTTCACAATCATCACGATACCAATGATGATAAAGATGATAATGGCAAGCACTTTGATTAGTGAGAAGAAAAACTCACTCTCACCAAAACCTTTTACAGTTAATGCATTAATCCCAAAAACCACAGCGAGAAACAAAGCACTCCAGTAAAAGCCCGGAATATCAGGAAACCAAAATTTCATGATGAACTGTACAGCAACCAATTCAAATGCAACGGTGATAGCCCAGTTGTACCAATAGTTCCAACCTAATGCAAAACCAAAACCATTTGATACGTATTTAGTCCCGTAAGTAAAGAACGCACCAGAAGTCGGATTATGCGTTGCCAATTCACCAAGGCTTGTCATCAAAAAGTAAATCATGACACCAATCAATGCATAGGCAAGTAATGCACCACCTGGACCCGCATTGGCAATGGTTGCACCAGATGCGAGGAATAAACCTGTACCAATAGAACCACCAATGGCGATCATATTCAGATGGCGTGCACCAAGCTTTCGCTTAAGCTGCTGTGTTTGAACGTTTTCGCTCATTGAAGTTCCTTATGATTTCTTTTGAGTGTTAGCGAATAACACTTTAAAGCCATGTTGATCAGCTTTAATTGTACATTGACCAAAATTTTGTTCGATCAAAATCGGATAATTTAAAAAACGGTTTGCAACCAACCAAAGCTCACCACCCGATTTTAAATGGCGACGCGCAGTTTTGCATAAATTCTCACTAGCATTGTAATCTGTCTTGATCCCTTGATGAAATGGGGGATTGCTGACGATTGCGTGTAAAAATAACGGTGCATCTTCAATACCAGTCACAGCTTTAATCTCAAGTCGTTCTGGTAAAAGGTTATTTTTATCAAATGTCATCCGTGTTGAGGCCAATGCAAATGCATCGACATCCATCGCAAAAATGCGGTTTTCTGGATTGAGTTTGGCAAGGTAAGCACTAATTACGCCTGCGCCACAACCGAAATCAGCAATTTTACCCACAGTCACTTGTGATAAATAGGGTAGAAGAACCGCTGTACCTACATCTAAGCTCTTTTGACTAAAAACACCTGGTAATGCACAAATGGTGAGCTCGCCATTTGGCGTGGAAACGAGGTATTGCATAGCCCATTCTTCAAGTGTTTTAGCAGTGACTGTTTTTTCAATAGTCATTTGCCACATTTGACAATGTCGTGCACTGTCTAATTTGAGTGCAGGACCATAGGGTTGTAGTTGCTTTGCCGCACGCTCTACGCCAGCTTTCTTCTCACCAACGAGAAAGATGAAAGCACCAGTAGATAAACGACTCACCACATTGTGTAAAACGTAGTTGAGTAATTCTTTAGACTTAGGAACAAAAATGATCGCTTGATCAAATGCTTGTTCGGGTAGTTCAACACCAAAATGCACATTGGCTTGTTGATTTTGAAAATATTGGTATTCGTTAAAATTCCAAGTCCAAAAAATTGGTTCAATCTCTTTGTCTAAATTGGACGCTAAATCATCTGTAGGGGCATTAACCAATAATACTCGCCCAGAAAGATAATCATGCTGTCGAATGACAACTTCACTTCTTGGATCCATTTTGTCTCTCCATATAACAACATTGCCCAGACAATGCTGGGCAATGTTGAAGCTGAAATGAAATTATTTCTTCGTCTCTGGAAGAATAATATTTAATAACAATGCTGCAATACCGCCTGTCGCAACACCTGAACTAAAGATGTTACGGAACAATTCAGGCATATGCGCCAAAATATCAGGAACTTGTGCAACCCCTAAGCCTAAGCCTAGAGAAATAGCGATAATGAGGAGGGCACGACGGTCAAGATTAACACCAGCTAGAATATTAATCCCAGATGCGGCTACAGCACCGAACATCACCATCACAGCACCGCCCAATACTGCTTGTGGAACAGCTTGGATGACACCAGCAACGATAGGCAGGAAGCCTAAAATCACTAACAGTGCCGCAACCCAAATGCCCACATAGCGACTTGCAATACCTGTGAGTTGAATCACACCATTATTTTGTGCAAATACAGAACTTGGGAAGGTGTTAAAGATACCAGCAAGGAATGAGTTAGCACCATTCACCAACACGCCACCTTTAATGCGTTGCATCCATTTAGGACCATCAACAGGTTCATTAGAAAGTTTAGAGGTTGCAGTCACGTCACCAATGGCTTCTAATGAAGTCACAAGGTAAATGAATGCCATTGGAATAAATAGACTCCATGAGAAATCTAATCCAAAGTGCATCGGGCTCGGAACTTGAATTAAAGGTGCATCTTTCAATCCTGAGAAATCAAGATGTCCCATAAAGCCAGCTAATGCGTAACCGACAATTAAAGCGATTAGAATGGCAGAACTTTTGATCCAAGTGATTTTTAAGCGGTTAAGTAAAATAATTAGACCTAGAACAGTACATGACATAATGAGGTTGTCTGCATTTGCAAATGTCCCGTCTTTCATTGCACCGTAACCACCACCCATGCTGGTCAGACCCACTTTAATTAAAGTTAAGCCAATCAGTAAAACCACAATACCTGTTACCAGTGGGGTAATCAGACGTTTAATCCATGGGAGAATTTGTGAAACACCCATTTCAATAAATGAGCCTGCAATCACGACACCAAAAATGGCAGCCATCACTGATTCAACAGGCGTGCCTGCTGCAACCATTGCTGAACCAATACCAATGATTGGTCCAATAAAGTTAAAACTCGTGCCTTGAACAATGAGTAGTCCAGCACCAAAAGGCCCGACACGTTTACACTGTAAAAAGGTTGCGATGCCAGAGATGACCAATGACATCGAAAGAATCATATTGGTATCTTCTTTTGATACACCGAGTGCTAAACAAATGAGCAAGCCTGGGGTAACAATAGGAACGATAATCGCGAGGAGATGTTGAAAAGCGGCTAAAAATGCAACAAAAGGTTTCGGGCGATCATTTAGACCGTAGACCAGATCTAACTGATCCTTTTGCTCTGGAGACGTGTTTAAATCAGACATGAGTCATCAGGGTATTGGCAGGATGGCGCTATTCTAATCGAGATAAATGCCTTTATAAAACCAAATGTCATAGATTTGTCAAAAAAAATCGACATTGTCAATAAACTGTCACTACTAAAAGCTGAGTTTTTTCTGTATAATTTGCCCTCAAATTAAATACGCATTGAATATACATGTCAGATATTAAAACTCTCCGTAACATCGCCATTATTGCGCACGTCGATCATGGTAAAACCACTCTTGTAGACAAACTTTTGCAGCAATCAGGTGCTCTCGGTGATCGCGCGGGTGAGATCGAGCGTGTCATGGATTCGGGCGCTATTGAAAGCGAACGTGGTATTACCATTCTTGCAAAAAACACTGCAATTAAATGGACTGATGCTCGTACAAATACTGAATACCGCATTAACATTGTGGACACCCCGGGACATGCTGACTTCGGTGGTGAAGTTGAACGTGTAATGTCAATGGTTGACTGCGTACTTCTTCTTGTCGATTCTCAAGAAGGTCCTATGCCACAAACTCGTTTCGTAACGCAAAAAGCGTTCGCACGTGGTTTGAAGCCAATCGTAATCATCAACAAAGTAGACAAGCCAAGCGCGCGTCCAGATTGGGTTATCGACCAAGTTTTCGATTTGTTTGATAACTTAGGTGGTACTGACGAACAGTTAGACTTCCCAATCGTTTATGCTTCTGGTCTTCGTGGTGTTGCTGGTCCTTCTCCAGAAGAACTTGCTGAAGACATGACTCCATTGTTCCAAACAATCGTAGACATCGTTGAACCACCAGCAGTTGACGTTGATGGTCCATTCCAAATGCAAGTGTCTTCACTTGACTATAACAGCTTCGTTGGTGTTATCGGTGTTGGTCGTATTCAACGTGGTTCAGTTAAATTGAACACACAAGTGACTGTAATCGATAAAGAAGGTAAAACACGTAACGGTCGTATCTTAAAAATCATGGGTTACCATGGTCTAGATCGCGTTGACGTTGAAGAAGCTTCTGCAGGCGATATCGTGTGTGTAACAGGTATCGATGCACTTAACATTTCTGACACGATTTGTGATCCGAAAGCTGTTGAAGCACTTCCACCACTTTCTGTAGATGAACCTACAGTAACGATGACATTCCAAGTAAACAACTCACCGTTTGCTGGTAAAGAAGGTAAATTCGTAACTTCACGTAATATCCGTGAACGTCTAGACCGCGAATTGATCCACAACGTAGCATTACGTGTTGAAGATACTGATTCTCCAGACCGTTTCAAAGTTTCTGGTCGTGGTGAACTTCACCTTTCAGTTCTTATTGAAAACATGCGTCGTGAAGGTTTCGAAATGGGCGTATCTCGTCCACAAGTAATCTTGAAAGAAGTTGACGGTGAAAAACAAGAGCCGTATGAAAACGTTACTTTTGACGTTGAAGAACAACATCAAGGTTCTGTAATGGAACAAATGGGTCACCGTAAAGGCGAAATGACTAATATGGAAGTTGACGGTAAAGGCCGTATCCGTATTGAAGCGACTGTTCCTTCACGTGGCTTAATTGGCTTCCGTTCAGAATTCTTAACGATGACTTCTGGTACAGGTATCATGACGTCAAGCTTCTCGCATTACGGTCCTATGAAACAAGGTACTGTTGCGAAGCGTCAAAACGGTGTGTTGATTTCTATGGTTCAAGGTACTTGCCTTGGCTATGCATTGTTCACACTTCAAGACCGTGGTCGTCTATTCGCTAAACCTCAGTTAGAAGTTTACGAAGGTATGATCATTGGTATTAACTCACGTTCTGATGACATGACTGTTAACCCAACTAAAGCTAAACAGTTAACAAACGTACGTGCATCTGGTACTGATGAAGCGTTAACTCTTGTTCCTGCTGTAGAATACACACTTGAACAAGCGCTTGAATTCATTGAAGATGATGAGTTAGTTGAAGTAACACCTAAGTCAATCCGTATCCGTAAGCGTTACTTGACTGAAAACGAACGTAAACGTAACCGTTCTGGTAAATAATATGTAAATACACTTTATCTAAGTGTTATTTATCAAATGCTACCATTCGTGGTAGCATTTTTTTGTTTAGAATAAGCAATTACATATTTATAATTAAATCAATTCCGAGTAAATTACTCGCGTATATGAACTGCTTCACATTTTTAGAGTGTTCAGTCATTCAAAAAATTTAAATAAAATAAATGAAAATGCGATCTGGAGAATTCAATGAGTATCGTTCAAGAGTTTAAAGAATTTGCCATTAAAGGCAATATGATGGATTTAGCCATTGGTGTGATCATCGGTGGTGCGTTTGGTAAAATTATTGATTCATTGGTAAAAGACGTCATCATGCCATTGATCTCTGTAATCACGGGTGGGGATGTTGATTTTTCTCAATGGTTTGTTGTACTTGGCGATAATCCAAATAACTTAGCAACCTTGGAAGAATTACAAAAAGCAGGTGTGAATGTACTTCAATACGGTAATTTCTTAACTGTATTTATTAACTTCCTAATCCTTGCTTGGGTTGTATTCTTACTGGTTAAAGTGATGAATCGTATTCGTAAGAATGAAGCTCCTGCTGAAGAACCAGCAGCAACTCCAGAAGATATTGAATTGCTACGTGAAATTCGTGATGAATTAAAGCGTAAAGGTTAATTCTTTTAACACAAAAAAACGGCGCATCATGCGCCGTTTTTTATTCACTGAAAATCATCTTTCAAATGTAGATTTTTCTAAATCAGAAAGTTAGAAATCAAAAAACAGAGGAATAGAGGGTGGAATGGTTAATCCATACGAAATTTAATTTCGAGTAGATGCCAGCCAAACTGACTTTTGATTGGACCATGCAGTTCACGCTCAGGGAGGGTGAAAACGGCTTTATCAATCGGTGTGACGAGTTGCCCTTTTTTAATATCACCTAGCTCGCCACCTTTTTTACCAGAAGGGCACGTAGAGTGTTGTTTAGCAATTTTTGCAAAGTCTGAGCCTGCTTTAATTTTCTTCTTAAGCTGTTCACATAGATCTTTGTCTTTGACTAAAATATGTCGAACGATGGCAGATTTCATGCTTTGCTTCCTTTGGGAGATGTCTTAACTGCTATTTTAACCTTTTTTAGCGGTTGGCACTGTGGGCAAAACACAGAAGCACGTTGACCAAGTTTTAAGTTTTCTAATGTAGTTTCACAGTTGACGCACATTTCACCTGAACGACCGTAGGCGAGCAGAGTTTGTTGGAAATAACCATTTTCACCCATTGCATTACTGTAGTCACGTAAGGTTGAACCACCTAAATCAATTGCTTGTTTTAGAATCCTTTTGACTTCAATGACAAATCTTTCAATTTGATCTCGACTTAGACTAGAAGCCGGTTGAGCAGGATGAATACCAAGATTGAATAGGCTTTCAGTGGCATAGATATTTCCAACACCAACCACGATATGGTTATCCATAATGGCAACCTTAGCCCCAACATTTTTTGTCTTAAATTTTGCAGCTAAGTAGTCTGCATTAAATGCATCACTGAGAGGTTCAGGACCAAGTGTATCAATCAACTTGGTTTGCGAATATTCATCAAGCCAAAGGATACAGCCGAAACGACGTGGATCATGATAGCGAAGTTGAATATCATCAAACTGAATAACCAAATGATCATGTTTGCGTAATTCGTCTTGAGCTTCACATAATCTAAAACTACCCGACATGCCTAAATGCCAGAGCATGGTGTCATTTTCAAATTCAGCCAAAATATACTTAGAACGTCTTGTGAGTTTTAGTAGTTTTTGACCTTGAAGTTTTTGAATATCTTCAGGAATGGGCCATCTTAAACTCGATTGGTAAACCTTTAGGGATTGAACGGTCTGATCAAGTAAGGGTGCCAAACTGGTTTTGGTGGTTTCGACTTCTGGTAATTCAGGCATGCGAATCAATGTGCAACTAAGATTGAGTTTAATATTGGGCTCTTTAACTCAGAATGCAAGCATTGAATTCCTGAACTATTGGTCATTTATAAATGAAGGAAAATCGCGAATTGAATCATTTGAAATTACTGGAATGTTTAAACTTTGGTCGATATGCCTTAATGTAGGAAAGTTAAAAATCAAGTTTGAAACAATATTTTATTAATTTTAAGTATTTGTTTAATAATGGTAAATTTTTAATTTAAAAATAAAAATTATAAATAATTATTAATTGATAAAAAAAAGTTTTATAAATCATAAAAATATTGCTGAGATCATCTCTTAAAAATTCGGTAACTTTCCTTTAATTATTGGTTTAAGTCATTGAATTTAGCCAAAGTTACTCTCTCTTTTAAGTTGTTGTTTTAGGTTGTTGTAATGAAAAAATTAAATCTCGCTATTTTACCATTGATGATGGTTGCAATGACGCAAGCACAGGCAGAGCAAGCTTTTGATCCTAAAGGGCAGTATTTACTGGGGGATTGGGATGGAAAGCGTACTGAACTTGCACAGCAAGGTGTTAAGTTTGAAGCTAATGCTTTGACTGATACCGCTTATCTCGCGGATGGTGGACGTGATGCTGGTGAGAGTCCGAATACTTCTGCACAGTTTTGGTTAGGGACACAACTTGATTTAGAGAAGCTTGCTGGATGGGATGGTGTGACGGTTCGTGCTGTGATGACTGCACGTCAAGGTCAAAGCACTTCAATTCGTGATTTGCAAGATCGGCTCGCACCACAAATGGCCAATGCTCAAGGAACATTTGGTCGTGGTAACCAAGAAAGCCGTTTGACTGAGCTTTCGATTGAAAAGAATTTTAAAGAACAAGGCTTAAGTATCAAAGCAGGTCGTTTGGGTCTAGGCATGGACTTTAATGTGATGGCTTGTGACTTTGCTAGTACTGCATTTTGTGCAGCACAGATGGGTAAGTGGCAAGGTGGAATTTGGATGAATACGCCTGTTTCACAGTGGGGAGCACGTGTTAAGCAACAGCTGAATTCAGAACTTGCTGTACAAGTCGGTGTTTATGAATTTAACCCTGAAAATGCTTTAGAGCGTCATGGTTGGAACTTGGATACAGACAATGCAGATGGTGTGACTATTCCAGCGGAAGTGGTTTGGACACCAAAATCGTTAGTGAATGGTTTACCAGGCAGCTACCGTGTCGGTGGGATGTATAACACTGCCGATGATGCTAGCAATCAATTTGATATCGCAAAAGGAAAAATAAACGGAAATGCTGTGAGCCCAGAAGATCGTACTTTTGCTGGTTGGTTAGCAGTAGAACAGCAATTGACTTCTACAGGTTCAGGTCGTCAAGGTTTACATAGCTTTGCAAACTTTACATGGCATGACCGTGTGACCAATAAAGTGGATAACTCTCAACAGCTTGGTTTGAAATATATTGGATTAGTGGATTCACAACCCAATGATATTCTTGGTTTGGCGGTAAACCGAGTGCATGTGAATAATCGTATTAGCAATCCAAACCTTGATGCAAGTGCAGAATACAATATTGAATTGAACTATAGCTACAACCCTACGAAATGGTTGATGCTACGTCCAAATCTACAATATGTGATTAACCCAGGTTCAACCAATCGTGTAGATGATGCTTTAGTTCTTGGGCTAGGTTCTCGTATTATCTTCTAAAGCTTTTTTATCAAGATGCTTACTTAGATAAGGATGGATAAACAGCTTTAATTTTGAAATTGAATGAAATACATATCATAGGTTCTTCGGAACCTGTTTTCATTTATAAGGTTGAAATTTATCCTAATTGTTTGCTATAGCTGTCAGTTCGCACAGGGAGAGCTTAGATGTCACAATTATTTCAATCAATAGGTTTTGGTGCGTTGCAACTCACCAATAAAATTATCATTGCACCGATGTGTCAGTATTCAGCCAATGAACAAGGAGAGTTGAGCTATTGGCATGAACAGCAGTGGGCGAATTATGCATTGTCTGGTGCAGGCATGTGTATTGTTGAAGCAACAGCAGTACAGGCAGAAGGGCGTATTAGTTATGCTGATCTAGGGTTGTGGAATGATTTACAACGTGCGCAGCTCAAAGTATTGAGAGAGAAAGTTAAAACACTGTCTCCAATGCCATTTGGCATTCAGCTTGCACATGCAGGTCGAAAGGCATCGACAGACCGTCCATGGTTGGGACGTGGTCAATTACCCGCTGAACATGAACAAGGGTGGCAAACTGTTTCTGCAAGTGAAATCGCCTTCGGGTCAAATGATTTGCCTCCGCATGAATTAACTGTAGATGAAATTAAAAAGGTGATTGAAGACTTTGGAACTTCAGCGATTCGAGCTGTAGATGCAGGATTTGATTTGATTGAAGTGCACGCAGCACATGGCTACTTATTACATCAGTTTATGTCGCCACTTTCGAATCATCGAACGGATGAATATGGCGGAAGTTTTGAAAATAGAATTCGTTTAACCTTAGAGGTTTTCCAAGCGATTAAAAATGCAGTTCCCGAAAATTACCCAGTGGGTATACGGATCTCTGCAACAGATTGGATGGATGATATAGAAAGTTGGACAGTCGAATCAAGTATTGGTTTGGCAAAGGCTTTAGAGCAACTGGGCGCTGTGTATATCCACGTATCGAGTGGCGGATTACATGAAAAGCAAGACATCAAAATTGGTGCAGGCTATCAAGTGCCTTTTACTGAAGCAATTAAGCAAAATATTAGTATTCCAGTTATTGCAGTAGGTTTAATCACTGAGCCTGAACAAGCTGAACAGATCCTACAAACTCAACAGGCGGACGCGATTGCTTTGGCGAGAGCGATTTTATATGAACCACGCTGGCCCTGGCATGCAGCTGCAGCTTTAGGTGATGAAATCGCAATCAGCCCACAATACTTGCGTTGTCAGCCACATGGCGTAAAATCACTCTTTAAAGCATTCTGATTCTTTTTTATTCCGTAGATACGAGCCCTATTTCTAAGTTGATGCTTCGACTTTAGGATTTGGGCTTTCGTGCGTGTGGGGCATGTAGTCATGGTATTTCAGGTCATTGTACCCATCTTCTTTTTATTGGCACTTGGCTACTCAAGCGTAAAATTGAAGTTGCTCAATCAAGAGCAAGTCAAAGCGGTGGGAGCTTTCGTCCTTAAAATTGCTTTGCCTGCATTATTGCTACAATCGTTAGCTGCCCGAGATCTACATGAAATTTGGCTCCCAGAATTTTTTATTATTTATACGCTGGCTACGCTGATTTTATTTATCAGCGCATTCTTTGTAGTGACTCACTATTTTAAAAACAATCGCATCCATGCCTCTATTTTATCCTTAGGCGCATCAATGTCGAATACGGGACTGATTGGTACAGCAGTCCTGAGTTTATTGATGGGGCACAAGGCGATGACCTATATCTCCCTTGTGGTTATCGTTGAATGTGTATTGTTAATTCCCGCGGTGCTTCTATTAATTCAGTTGAGTACGCAAGAGTCGGTCAGTATAGGCAAGATGGTTAAAGAAGTCTTTTTAACCTTATTGACCAGTCCTATTTTTATGAGTGTGTTGATTGGTATTTCTTTATCTTTTTTAGACCTGCAAATTCCACATCTTATAGATCAATCATTGGCTCTACTTGGACAAGCAGCTTCACCTCTGGCGCTGTTTAGTATTGGTGGTGGTATCGTCGGGATGTCATTAAAATATATCAATGTACAAAGTTTTTATTTGGTCGCTTCGAATAATCTATTGATGCCGCTGTTGGTATTTTTAGGGCTTAGTTATTTGACTGATGCCAGTGATGAAATGATTTTTGCAGGAACGGTGATCGCTGCTTTACCTATGCCAACGATATTTGGCATGTTAGGGCAAGCTTATGGCGCAAATGATAAAGCGATGACGCCTCTATTGATTAGCACAATATTTGGATTCGCTGTAACCAGTTTAATCATTGCTATGTGGTGATTCATTAAGTTGATCTAAGAATCATTAAAAATAATAGAAGTATAGAAAGCCCCTCAAATAATAGGTTTGAAGGGCTAATTTTTTCAAAGTTTAAAAGCTATTTTTTTAAATCGTACTCTTTTAAATAGGACTATTTAAAATTTAGCTTTTTAAGATTGAATCTTTAAGATTACAGTTTTAAGATTTAGCTTTTGCAGCAGCTTTAGGTGGATTCTTTGCTTGATCCGCCAGTGCTTTGTTTACAATATCTAACTTCTCTTTTGCTGTAGGAACATTTTGTTGTGCCAATGCAGTAAAGATTTTCTTCGCTTCAGGTAGGTTTTGCGCCACGATATCGCCATTGGCATACATGTTGGCTACTGACAACAGTGCAGGGATAAAGTTCTTTTGAGCCAAAGAAGAAATCGAGTTGAGGGCTTTATCACCCAAAGCACGATTATTGGTTTTTGCAGCAACAGATAAATCATAAATAGCTTTTGAATAAAGTGCTGAATAACTGCCTTTTTTAATTAAAGGATCAAGTTTCTGCAATGCTTGTTTATCAGTTTCAGGTTTACCTTGAGCAAATAGAATCACCGCTTGCTCTACAATTGCTTCTTCAAAACCTTGCTTCGCTGCTTTATCTAAGTATTCAGTGGCTTTGGCTGGATTCTTAGCTAAACCTAAGCTCCCCGCAGCATAACCTTGAGACAAGATGTAATTTGCTAATGCATAACCTTGTTTGCCTGCTTGGTCATAAAGCTCAACCGCTTTTTTAGGGTCTTGTTTTGTGCCTTTACCTGTTTGAGTTAAATAGCCCAGATTATAAGTTGCTTGTCCATTTCCAGCTTTAGATAGGGTTTCAAGTTCTTTGTAGGCTTGTTCAAAGTTATTGGCTTTGATGAGATTTTCAATTTTAGCAAATTGTGGATCAACAACAGGTGTATTTGCCATCGCAAACGTGCTTGATACTACAAGCAATGCTCCACATAGAATTTTTTTCATTTTTTGACCTTTATATTTGGTTTTCTACAGCAATTGTTTCTAAATCCATTTATTCAATGAAAAGAGGGTTTTAAATTACATTTTTATCATAGTCACAATTGTGTGAATGTAAATATAGAAAATGTACCTAAATATACGCAATATATTCATTTTTAGGGTTTGGGTGAATGGTGTGTTAAGTGCTTATTTTATTGAATGTTGTTCTACCTAGATGATCACGAGTTGAGTGACAGTTCATTATTTAAAGCTTCAACACTAGGTTTCATCTGTGGAGTCTGTTTAAATACCTGTCTGTATAGTTTGTGAGAAAACCATGTTTGTTAAAGGCATTAAACGTAATTATTTAAAAGTTCTTGAAGATGATTCGATTCCAGATGAAGAAAAAATCGATGCACTTTTAATGAAGCTTGGTGTTGACTATTTGGTGAGTAAAGACGACCGTGTCTATATTTTCAAAAATGGCGATGCTGAAGCAAAATTTGATGCCAAACATGCACGTGCTTATCATTTTAAAGATTATGTCGTTAAAGATATGAATAAGTTATTTCATGACTTTAACTAAGTCATTTCATTCAGGCTTTTGTGTAGCGCTTCAATGCTGTTGATCAAAAGCCTGATGGTAAAGAATAGACTCAAAATTTGAATGTTGGGCCGTTTATTTAAATGCTTAAAACGACTATCTCAAAATAATAATATTGCTCTAACAGTACAATTTACGAATTAAAATAATAAGCTAGCTGTAGTGATTCATTATTTCCGATTATCTATTTTATTTATTGTTGCAACCTTTCACGGTGCAATTGTCCCCACGTTGCCATTTGCACCATTAAAGCTTCAAGTTTTCGCCCTGACGGGGTTAAATCATACATTGCTACAGTTCGCCCTGATTCAGGATCAGTACCTTCGATTTTCATGACAACGCTGTTGAGTTCTAACTCTTTTAATTCTTTTGAAATCATTCGTGGCGTAATGCCTTGAAGCAGTCGTTCAATATCATTAAAACGTCGTGGCTGCTTAATCATCGTGGCAATAATGGCGAGTTTCCATTTTCCATTGATGACATTGGTGGCATTTTTTAAAGCGACAATAAACGCGACATTGCATTCATCTTCTATACTCAGATCATTTTCACTCATTTTTATAGTTCTTAAAATTCAATGGAATACAGCATTATATCGTATGCGCTAAGCTAATATGAAAATAGTGCAAGATCACTATACTTTTGTATAGTGCACATTGTGAATAAAGTTTTTATAACTAAGCCTAACGTTTAGATGATTGATCTCAATCTGCCAAAAGTCTAATTCGAGCAGATGTATAAACACAAGAATGATAGGTGAAAATCATGATTTTAGTCACGGGAGCAACAGGTCACTTAGGGGGTCATGTTGTATCGCATTTAAAACAACAGTTAGCACTGAATCAGTTTGCTGTATTGGCACGGAATATTGATAAAGCGAAAACATATGTAGAGCAAGGGATCGAAGTACGTTTGGGTGATTTTAATGAGCCACAAGATTTAGCCAAAGCCTTTGCTGGTGTGAGTAAGTTATTACTGATTTCTACTATGGATATGAATCGTTTAGAACAACATAAAAATGTAGTTGATGCTGCCAAACAGACAGGCGTGCAACATATTATTTATACAGGTTTAGCGATTCAAAATATCGACACTTCTGCGGTCAAAGACTTGATGATTAGCCATTTTCAAACTGAAGATTACATTCGTGAAAGTGGGCTGAACTATACTTTTTTACGTAATACGATGTATGCCGAGGCGATTCCACAAATTATTGGTGAAGATGCTGTGGAAACGGGCATTGCTTTATCGGGTGGTGAAGGCAAAGTCCCTTATGTAACACGTGCAGAACTGGGTGAAGCGACTGCAAAGCTATTATTGGAATCAGGACATGAGAACCAAACGTATCATTTGGTCGGCAGTCAAGCCTATAGCTATCAAGACATTGCTGATGTTTTGGGGCAACTGAACCAAACCACAGTGGCGTATCAAAACCTAACAGTTCAAAACTATCGTGAGTTTTTGGGGCAAATTGGTTTGCCAGAGTTCTTGGTTTATTTAACGCATGGCACAGTGCTTGATATTGCCAATCACCAATATGAAGTCGCAAATACGGATCTAGAAAAATTGTTAGGTCGTAAGAGTGCACCGTTACAAGAATATTTGAAAACCATATACGCATAAAAAATTGAAACTTCATTACTGAATATAGGAATTACTTCATGCAACTTTTAGATGCTTTAAAATGGCGTTATGCCACTAAACAAATGACTGGCGAAAAATTACCACAGGCTTTGGTCGATCAGATTTTAGAGGCAGCACGTTTAGCGCCAACATCGGCAGGATTGCAACCGTTTCACATTATCTCAATTAGCAATCAAGAACTTAAAGAAAAAATTTCTCCAGTTGCTTTAAATCAGCCTCAAATTATCCAGTCATCACATCTTTTGGTCTTTACTGCGTGGGATACGATTCCAGATGAACGCATTGATGAGCGCTATAATTCAATGAATCGTGAGCGTAATTTACCTTTAGATACCACGATGGATGTGGTGCAAAACCTGAAAAACTTATTTTCAACCTTTACGGAAGAACAGCAGTATCACCATACGGCAAAACAAGCACATATTGGTTTTGGCATGGCGATTGCCGCTGCGGCAGAGTTAGGGGTGGATGCAACACCGATGGAAGGTTTTGATAAAGACGGGATCGATGAGTTGTTGGGTCTTAAAGAAAAAGGCTTAAAATCAGTCGTGTTGTTGGCGTTAGGGCGTCGTAATCCTGAAAAAGATTGGTTGTTAGGCTTGAAGAAATTCCGTATCTCACGTGAAGAGTTTGTGACGGATATTCAATAATTTTTAGGCATTCATTGCTAGATCGAAAAGACCACTTCAATGCGGTCTTTTTTTATAAATACTAAGAGGTTTTGATTCATCTACCATGAACCCGAAGCACCACCTCCACCAGATCTTCCTCCTGATGATCTTCCACCAGAATTTTCTAGATGATCTACCACGAGAACCTTTAGAGCTCCCTCCATTTGAGCCACCGCCAAATGAACCAGACATAATCACGACTTTATGGTCAAAAAATAAGTGTTGTTCTTCAAAAGGGTAGAGCTGTTTATGAGGAAATAATACATTATGTAGCATTGCCCATAACGTACGCATAAGAAATGGTAAAAATGCGAAAAATATAAACAATGGTCCATTTTCTTTCGCGCTGAAAAATGCTGAACCTAGAGATATAAATATGTAAAAAAAGAGGATGAGAGTCCAATTAATACGAATTCGATGTAGAACTCGTTTTTTAAAGTTGCGCCAAAACCGCAAGTAATGATTTAGAATCATCACAGATATCAATGCTAATAAACTACATAGAATAATTAGCAGAATGTTTTGTCCTGTGATCACCCAACAAAAAATGCTATGTACGGTTAAGAAAAATAAAAGCAAAAGATGAAGTGCTGAAAAGTCTACATGCGAGTCTTTAAGAATAAATAGAATAGGGTTGAGATAAGTTGCAATGATTAGACTGAAACAGACTGTCCAAATGCCAACAGCAATATAACTATTCGGATTTTTTGAACGTTTAGACAGATCAAGCGTTGAATCATTTGGATCACGATATATCGAGGTCAATTCTGATTCAAGCGTATTAACTGACAGATTCTGATCCATTGAAACTTCTGAAGTTTCTAGTGATTTATCGTCAGTTGAGGTGGAAACAGATGTTAATTCCACCTTATATTGTGCTGCAATTTCGATTTGAGCTAACTGTACACCATCGAAAAATTGATTTTGCCTAAAATAGGGTTCTAAGATATTCCGATTTATTCGACCAGTTTTTATGTCTGTAAGTTCTCCCTCCAAACCATAACCTACCTCAAACCGCATTTTGCGGTCATCTTTAGCAATTAAAAGCAGCAAACCGTTATCGAGTTTTTCATTACCAATTTTGAGTGTGTTAAATACGTCTAGTGCATATTGTTCAATAGATTCACCGTCGGTGGTTGGAATCATTAAGATTTTAAAATCGACATTTGCTTCTTTATAAAGTTGTTCATTTTGCTGTTTTAGTTTTTCAATTTCATCAGCGCTGAGGGTTTGTGTGGTATCAACTATATTTTCATTTTTGAGCTGTTCGAGTAGAGCAGGGGTGTTTGCATACAGTAGCGTACACAGCAAATATAAAACTGACCCTAAAATCCATAGATTGAATGGTTTAAAAGTTACCATGAGCCTGAAGCACCTCCACCGCCTGAGCTACCTCCTGAACGACGCGAAGAACCTGAGGATCTTGAACTTGAAGAACGTGAGCTCGTTGAGCTAGAACTTGATGAAGAGCCGTATCTTCTTGAAGTTATCGGTGATTCGTCAAACCAATGTTGATATTTTTCAGGGTAAAGTTGCTTAAATTGTTTAGCAATATGATAAATCCCTGCCCATACCAACCCTAAAATAAATGGCATAAATAGCAATGTGATGAAAATAGAAATAAAATGTGAATCTATAAAAAACATCAAAAATATGAATAAAATAAAGCCAATAATAATGATAACCTTTAGATTTTTACCTAAATATTTATTATAGATTTGGTGTGAAAATTCGTAGATATTCCATTTTTTATTGAGCTGAAAAAGCAGGTAAAGAATGGCTGCATAGATCGGAAATAACAGGAAAAAAATTGATACCCGTAATCGCCCAACAAAAAAAATGATGTAAGGGGAGAAATACAACTAAGAATTTTATTAAACCTTTAATCTTTAAATTCTGCTCACGAATTTGAGAATAAATGGGAGAGAAATAAATAACAATCATACTGCTGACAGCAATATTCCAGAAGAGTACTAGAATATAGTTTGAGATAAATTTAGATGGTTCGTTTAAATATACAACATTAGCAGTATCTGTTTCAGGCGGTTGCTGTATCAATGTTATGGGTGATTCTTCTTCAGCAGTATCTAATATTTCTATCTGATTTGATTCTATAAGCAAGGAGTCTGTAGCTGGGGTATTAGTTAACTTTTGCTGTACGGCACTTAGCCCTTTAAAGTAATTGTACTCTTTGAAATGGGGAGCTAATTGATATCTGATCAGGTGTCCTGCTTCAATATCGGTAATGTCACCCTCTAAGCCATAACCTACCTCAAACCGCATTTTACGATCATCTTGAGCAACCAAAAGCAGTAAACCGTTATCGAGCTTTTCATCACCAATTTTGAGTGTGTTAAATACGTCTAATGCATATTTCTCAATAGATTCACCCTGAGTAGAAGAGATCATTAAAATTTTAAAGTCGATATTGCGTTGTTGATAGAGCTGTTCATTTTGTTGTTTAAGTTGATTTATTTCTACAGAGGTTAATGTATGGGTGGTATCAACAACATCCTCATTTTTAAGCTGTTCTAGTACAGAAGCATTTAACGAGGCTTGGCATAGAGTCGGAGAGATTAAGCTCAGTAAAATGATGACAAAATGAAAGTAAAAGAGTTGTCTAAAGCGCAAAGCATACATTTTAATAAATCTATTTTTAGTATGGATTGATTCTAAACAGCAAAAAGAAAAAAGCCAAAATACTTTTGTATTTTGACTTTTAGAGATTGTCTTTTTTAAGCTTCAACAACTTACTGAGGACGCGCTACATCACCATTCAGCGCTTCAGGGAGCTCTAAAATAGCCACATCTAACTCAGTCAACGCTTCAGGGCGTGCCACCACTAATGCGACATAACCATTGTCAATCGCTATGCTATTCACGACCTGAACATGAGCATGGAGTTGTTCCGCTTGAGCAGGGGCTGTGCCTGTACCTTGAATCGCATGTAACCAAGCTTTTGGTTTTGCTTTAAACCATAAACGTGCAATCACTTCCTGACCCAAGTAACAACCCTTGTCATAGTGAACACCTTCACGCTGATGTAGACGAAGCTCTTGCGGTTGGAACACATGCTCAATCGCTTGATCAATATAGGCTTGACCATTTTGAATGGCTTGAACTTGCCACGCTGCAATGTCCGTTGTCTCCGTTGAGAATATAGTCGTGTCACCTTGAAGCGTCGGATAAACCTGACCCACTTCTTCAAGTTTCATTTTTGAGAACGCACCAAACTTTTTGATATGTTTAGCAAATTCTTCAGCTTGATCTTGAGTGGTTACAATGACCAAACTTTCAGGGTTGATTTTAGTGAGCCATAACCCGAAGTGAATACGACCTTTTAAATCGCAGATGGCAGTGTAACGTGTTTGATTTTCTTCAAGACGTTCAACGTGTAAAGTCACCTGACCTTGAAGGAATTTTTGTGCATCTTCACCATTTAAGGTGAATGAGGAGAAAGCTAAATTGCTCATTTATTCATCTCACGAAACAAGTCTAATACTAAAGAATTAGCCTAATTTTCCACTATTTTCATTAAAAAAGCACATTTAGAGCAATTATTCCAAAGTTTATGTAACTAATTATGTCTAAAACCCTATTTTTTATACCTAACCACATGAAATATATAAGATTTGGGAAATGGACTTTTGACAGCGTACAATGCCTAAAATTTGATTGATTCCAATCGACAAGAAAGATAGCTAGAAAAAGTGATAAGGCAGGTATGCAATGAATAACAACTACCGTAAACCACTGCAAGGTACCCAGCTAGAATATTTTGACGTGAAACAAGCCGTTGAAGATATTCAGTCAGGCGCTTATGCGAAACTACCGTACACCTCAAAAGTCTTGGCTGAACAATTGGTACGCCGTTGTGATCCTGCGATTTTAGAGCAATCTTTAAAAGAACTGATTTTTAACAAACAAGACCATGACTTTCCATGGTATCCCGCACGTGTGGTGTGTCATGACATCTTAGGTCAAACGGCACTGGTTGACCTTGCAGGTTTACGTGATGCGATTGCAGACCAAGGTGGAGATCCATCTAAAGTAAACCCTGTTGTTCCAACACAATTGATTGTTGACCATTCATTGGCTGTGGAATTTGGTGGTTTTGACCCAGATGCATTTGAGAAAAACCGTGCGATTGAAGATCGTCGTAACGAAGACCGTTTCCACTTCATCGAATGGACAAAAACAGCATTTGAAAATGTTGATGTGATCCCTGCGGGCAACGGCATTATGCACCAAATCAACTTGGAGAAAATGTCTCCAGTGATTCAGAACCGTGGTGGTGTAGCTTATCCAGATACATGTGTCGGTACAGACTCACATACACCACATACCGATGCGCTTGGCGTGATTTCAATTGGTGTGGGTGGTTTAGAAGCTGAAAACGTGATGCTGGGTCGTGCGTCGTGGATGCGTCTACCTGATATCATTGGGGTGGAACTTGTTGGTCAGCGCAAAGCAGGCATTACTGCAACTGATATCGTTTTAGCATTGACTGAGTTCTTACGTAAAGAGCGTGTAGTCGGTGCGTACCTCGAATTCTTCGGTGAAGGTGCAGACAGCATGTCTGTGGGCGATCGTGCGACGATTTCCAATATGACTCCTGAATATGGCGCAACTGCGGCAATGTTCTACATCGATCAAAACACTATTGATTACCTGACGCTAACAGGTCGTGAACCAGAGCAAGTGAAGCTTGTTGAAAGCTATGCCAAAGAGATCGGTCTTTGGGCATCGGATATGACACAAGCGAAATACCCACGTGTATTACGTTTTGACTTATCTACAGTGACTCGTAACATTGCAGGGCCATCAAACCCGCATGCACGTGTTTCAACGGCTGACTTAAAAGCGAAAGGCATCGCAGGTAACTTAGAAGCTGCTCGTGCGCAAGAAGCGGAAGGTTTAATTCCAGATGGTGCAGTGATAATTGCTGCAATCACGTCTTGTACCAATACGTCTAACCCACGTAACACGGTTGCAGCAGGTTTGCTTGCACGTAAAGCCAATGAGCTAGGTTTAGTGCGCAAATCTTGGGTGAAATCATCATTTGCACCGGGTTCTAAAGCGGCTGCTTTGTATCTCGAAGAAGCGGGTGTTTTAACTGACTTAGAAAAACTCGGCTTTGGTATTGTGGCGTATGCATGTACCACCTGTAACGGAATGTCAGGTGCTTTAGATCCGAAAATTCAACAAGAAATTATCGACCGCGACCTATATGCAACGGCTGTTTTATCAGGTAACCGTAACTTCGATGGTCGTATCCATCCTTATGCAAAACAAGCGTTCTTGGCATCGCCTCCATTAGTTGTGGCGTATGCGATTGCAGGGACGATTCGTTTTGATATTGAAACTGATTCATTGGGCAATGACAAAGACGGTAATCCTATTTACCTCAAAGACATTTGGCCGTCTGATGAAGAAATTGATGCACTGGTTAAAGTGGCTGTTAAGCCTGAACAATTTAAAAAGATCTACATTCCAATGTTTGATTTAGGTGTCAATGCCAAATCTGAAAGCCCACTTTATGATTGGCGTCCGCAAAGTACTTATATTCGCCGTCCGCCATATTGGGAGGGGGCACTTGCTGCACCACGTACTTTAGCCAATATGCGTCCGCTTGCAATTTTGGGCGATAACATCACTACGGATCATTTGTCGCCATCGAATGCAATTGTTTTAGACAGTGCTTCAGGTGAATACTTGAAGAAAATGGGCTTGCCTGAAGAAGACTTTAACTCGTATGCAACGCACCGTGGCGATCACTTGACGACGCAACGTGCGACATTTGCCAACCCTAAACTGTTCAATGAAATGGTTGTTCGTTCTGACGGTACGATTAAGCAGGGTTCTAAGGCACGTGTTGAGCCTGAGGGCGAAGTGATGCGTATGTGGGAAGCGATTGAAACTTATATGAATCGTAAGCAACCGCTGATCATCATTGCAGGTAAAGACTATGGTCAGGGTTCGAGCCGTGACTGGGCTGCTAAAGGTGTACGTCTTGCAGGGGTTGAAGCGATTGTAGCGGAAGGTTTTGAGCGTATTCACCGTACGAATCTTGTTGGTATGGGCGTGTTACCGCTTGAGTTTAAAGCAGGGATGGATCGTAAAACTTTTGGCTTTGACGGAACTGAGTTGTATAGCGTGATTGGTAATATTGCGCCTCGTTCGACTTTGACTTTGGTGGTTGAACGTTCAACTAAAGAGGGTCAAAATGAAATCCTTGAGATACCTGTAACGTGTCGTTTAGATACTGAAGAAGAAGTACATGTGTATGAAGCGGGTGGAGTGTTACAACGCTTTGCACAGGATTTCTTAGAAGGGAATGTAGCTTAAGTAAAAATAAGTCTATTAAATACTTGAAAAAATATAATAAAGCCATATTTCATGTATGGCTTTATTTTTACGAGTGTAATCATGGAAAGATACCAAGATTTAGATGGTGATTCAGGTGTAGTTGGATATGAAATTGGGGATACTTTTATAAGAGTTAAATTCGATAGGACACTTAAAATTTATACTTACAGTTATCACAGTGCAGGGGCTGATAAAGTAGAAGAAATGAAGCGATTAGCTAAAAGTGGCAATGGTCTTAATTCTTATATTAAGTTATACGCTAATAAATTATATGACAGATAAATTAACTATAATTAAATTTTGAGAATTCAGATGAATAAAAAATTACAAGTATTTATTTCTTCCACTTTTATCGATTTGAAGGAGGAAAGGCAAGCTGCAGTTAGTGCTATTTTAAAAGCAGGGCACATTCCAGCTGGTATGGAGTTGTTTAAAGCAGCTGATAAAAGTCAATGGGAGATTATAAAGCGTTGGATAGATGAGTCTGACGTTTATATGCTTATTCTAGGTGGTAGATATGGGAGCATTGATCCTCAAAAGGGTATCAGTTACACAGAATTAGAATATGATTACGCTGTTGAGACAGGAAAACCATTATTTGCTGTCGTAATAGAAGAATCTGCTTTAGAAGAAAAAGTCAAAACAAACGGTTTAGACTTTTTAGAAAGAGAAAGACCATCTGAATTGAAGCTTTTTAAAGAAAAAGTTTTACAGAATATGAGTTCCTTTTTTAATGATTTAAAAGATATTCGATTGACTGTAATGGAGAGTTTACCTGAAATTGCTCAAATGAATGACTTGTCAGGATGGGTATCGGGTGATGATATTCCTGATGTTCATGGATTAATTAATGAAGTAAATGACTTAAGAGATAAAATTAAAGATCTAGAAAAAGAAAATAAGCAGTTAAAAATGGATAAGAGTCGTGAATCTAATACGAATGATTATCTTGAATTAATAAAATTATTAGAGTTAGTCGAAGTTGCTATACCAGAAAAGGTTTCTAAGCTAGATGCTGAAATAAAAATGGATCTTTTGCAATTATTTAAACACAATAGTGATTATTTAGTTACGGGTATTACTAATCAATTTAATGTAAGTGATGGAGAGTCATTTCTCTATCATAATGTTTGTCCTAAGTTACAAATTCATGGTTTAGTTGAAAATGAAAAAGTTACAGGTGCAAAATATCGTAGATTCGCGATTACTAAGAAAGGGTCTGAATTTCTAGCATATTTGGAAAAAAAGAAAATAATAAGCGAGAAATAAATTTAACCTAAATGACATCATTATCTGTCGAAATGGACAATTCAACATCATCATGACTAGCGTATATTCGTGTCACCATTTCTAAAACAACACGGAGAACGAAAATGGTTATGGCTGGCTCTAAACCTGGAACAGGCTTTTACTTTTGCGTTCAGTGCGGTCATCGCACCTACTTAGAAATTGGTACAGACCGTTTACCACCGTGTACCAAGTGCCAAGGCAATCAGTTTAACAACAAGAACGCCTAAGCCAACACACTAAAACAGCGATCCCTGTTTTAAATAAAAAGCCCTATTACTCCATAGGGCTTTTTTGTTATCTTTAAAACTAGACTTCAATCACAATAACCAACAACAAAAACAGGAACAACATCATGGAAACCATCTTAGGATTATGTATCGGCATTGGCTTAAGCGCAGCATGTGGATTCCGTGTATTTGTTCCACTGCTTGTCATGAGTGTCGCATCCCTCATGGGTTGGTTTGAACCGATGAAAGGCTTTGACTGGTTGGCGATGCCATCGGTCTGTATCGCATTGGCTGTCGCAACGGTTTTTGAAATAGGCGCTTATTACGTCCCTTGGGTAGACAACCTACTCGATACCATAGCAACACCCGCAGCATTGGTCGCAGGCACACTCACCACGATGGCAGCAGGTACAGGGGAAATGTCGCAATTTGCCAGTTGGGCATCGGCACTTATTGTTGGTGGTGGTACAGCAACCGCAGTACAAATGAGTACCGTTGCAGTGCGTGGACTTTCAACAGCAACCACGGGTGGGGTAGCCAATCCAGTGGTTTCAACAGGGGAATGGATTGGAGCTTTTGCCGTTTCTATACTCTCTTTAATTGTTCCCGTTTTAGTCGTGATCGTTGGTGTAATCGCACTGATTTGGGTGATACGTTGGATCAGAATCAAAAAGAAAAGCAACTTAGAAACAGCGATACATTAAAAGTTATATAGTCATTTTAAAGGCATGCGAAAGATAGAATGATAAGAAGTCTATTAGTCTAATAACCTTGTTTAAAGAATGAGTTAAGTATTTGTTAAGTTTAATTTCGTATTCAAATACGCACCTAAAATTTGTGTATAAAGTGATTGATTTTTACTCCAAATACCCATATTTTTATTATGTGATTATAAATACATAATTTTTATATGGGATTATTTTTTTCATGCTGATGCCATGAAGAATTTCTTGGGGGAGAGGTCTAATGATTAAATATATCGTCGATGAAAATGCATTACCAAGTGGGGCTTATCAACTTCATAATGCAACACGAGGTTGTACAGACATTCCCAATCTAAAAAACCAAATATTCATTGGTAACTTTG
The DNA here is from genome assembly GCF_059515925.1 of Acinetobacter sp. CY81. Lineage (NCBI taxonomy): Bacteria > Pseudomonadati > Pseudomonadota > Gammaproteobacteria > Moraxellales > Moraxellaceae > Acinetobacter > Acinetobacter sp. CY81. The sequence continues at coordinate 8,749 of NZ_JCAKNC010000008.1, read as the reverse complement.
CTGATTGTGAGCTTGCCTTAAAACGCGCAAGAATGAACTGGCCAAGAGAAAAAGTTATTCCATGTCCAAAATGTTGTACAGAAGAATAAGAAATACTCTACAGAAGAAGTGCTGTACAGAGGAATAATAAATGACATTCTCAGCTTAAAGATGATGCAATTGATTTCAGCCATGCAATTGATTTCAGCCATGCGATGGATTGAATCCATCTAATAATCAAAACCGAAATTAAAAAATTCGGAAATAGACCGATCTATTAAAAATACACGACACGGATGTTTCCAAAATTTAAATAAAAGTCATCTAAATACAAATCTACATTAAATGAAAAATAAGACTTTCAAGCGCCTTAAAAGTATAAAAATGTGCGCTATTTCAATATTTTAATTTCATCCTAACTCCATAAAAAGCCTAAAAAAATTGAGTAAAAAGGGTGCTTGAATTATAATCACCGCAAATGAGTCATATCATGCACACGCCGCCACAGCCTTAGAGGATGCTATGGAACAGATTGAACAATTCCTATCAAATCATTCCCTTGCGCGTCGTTCATTGATTGTTGGATTCATTGTTTTATGTGGAATTATTGATTTCAGTACAGGTTACGAATTTTCATTCTCATTTTTTTACCTGATTCCGATTTCGATTGCAGCATGGTTTGATACCCGTAAAATCACCTTACTCACCGTACTATTGTCAGGCTTATCATGGTTCTTGGCGGATTATGGTTCAGGTAATGTTTACAGCTATTCTTTTATTCCGTATTGGAATGTCACAGTTCGATTGGCCTTTTTCTGTGTGGTTGCAGTATTGCTGTTTAAGGTGAGAGTGACTTTAAATGCACTAACTGAAATGGCAATGAAAGACACCTTAACGTCCTTAGATAATTCACGCTCTTTCAATCTGCAATATCAACAAATCCGAAAATATAAAAACAAAGCTAAAAATGGGCAAAAACTTGCCGTGGGTATCATTGATCTCGATGGCTTTAAAAATGTAAATGACACCTATGGTCACAGCAAAGGCGATGATATTTTGGTGGAGTTTGCTCAAATTTTAAAATCAACCACACGTAAAACCGATACCGTTGCGCGATTGGGTGGCGATGAATTTGTGGTGATTCTGCAAAATACCGATCAATTGGGTACTGAAGAATATGCACGACGTTTGAGAGACATCTTTGATCAAAGTGGTTTAAAACAGCGCTATGGTGTTGATTTTAGTATGGGGGTGAGTGTATTTAATGACTTACCCGCAGACCTTGATGACGCGACTCATGTTGCAGATCAGTTGATGTATAAATCAAAAGCATTAGGAAAATCCCAAACCACAATTCGTGTGACTTAATATTTTTATTTGGCATTTAGATTGAAAATATTCTCTAAAAAGCACAATTCTTGATAAATAAAATGCGTATTGAATGCTATTTGGAAAATATTTTTAAAATTAAATATCAATATGAAAATATTTCCCGAAATCTATAAATAAGCAGAGTTCTTAGGGAATTAATCCCGAACACCTTTGGCTACTATATATCTCAAGGGTGTGACGGGAATTGAAAAGAGTAGCATGCTGTTAGCGGCGCAAAACGCGAATGCAGTACTCACCCAAAAGGTCTCGATTCTACTTAGGACGCTATAGATTACCGATTTATAGGCACATGGTTATAACTTACAAAGTTATGCTCGTTGAAGTTAAACATTATGTTTTTCCCAACACCCTGAAAAATTTTGAACGTAGAAATAGAATAAAAAGCCAAAGGCAATAAACCAAAGATAATAAAAATAGAAAGAAAATAAAAAGAAAATAAAAAGCCATCAAGATTAACTCAATAACTTCTCTAAACTTCACATTTACCAAGATCAAAAATCATCGTTAAGCATTCAATTGACAGTAAGTTCATGGCTTGTTATTTTGCGCGCACTTTTGCTGAAGCTGTTATTTCATGGCGCTGAACGATAATTTTGTCTATATGCCTCCACAGGGTGAACTTTCAATTCTTTATGAAGATGATGATCTGGTCATTATTGAAAAGCCTGCGGGTTTATTATCTGTCCCAGGGCGTTTACCTGAGCATCATGACAGTGCGTATTATCGTGTTCTAGAACAGTTTCCAAATGCCAAAATCACCCATCGTTTAGATATGGCAACCTCAGGTATTTTGATGTTTGCCAAGCACCGTGATGCAGAAGTTGCTGTCAGTAAAATGTTCCAAGCACGTACTGTCAAAAAGAACTATATCGCCTTGGTGCAAGGAAAATTACCCGATACAGGTCGTATTGAAGTGCCTTTAATTACCGATTGGGAAAATCGCCCACGTCAAATCGTGCATTTTGAATTGGGTAAGCCAGCACTCACTTTGTATGATCGCGTCGAATACGATGAAGCGAAGGATGTCAGTCGTGTGTTATTGACACCGATTACAGGGCGTTCGCATCAACTCCGTGTGCATTTACAATACATTGGTCATCCGATTACAGGAGATAAGCTTTATCATCCTGAACCGACCCGAAGTCCATTGGGGCGTATGGCATTGCATGCAAGTTATTTGGCATTTACTCAGCCTTTGAGTGGGGCTGATGTTGAAATTAGAGGAAATGTACCTTTTTAAATGTGGAATAGGTCTTTCAGTATTCAAAATATAAATTAGAGTTTTTTAGATGAAAAAGTCATTTCATTTTCATAATATTACGCTACAGCGGGACAGTGTTTCTATGGGGGATGATATTGATGCACCGCATCAAGTTGAAATTCAGATTGGTTCAGAAATAACTTTAAAAGAGAGTCTTGAACAACTCATTTCCCGAAAATATTTAGCTGGAATTGTGACTGGAGAAGCGACGTGGTCACTTGAAAATTCGAGTGGCAAAGTCATTGCTATATATGCACAGCAGTGGCGAAAAATAGAATATTTAAGTGATATAAACTTATCTGTAGATGATATTGTGGCACAGAAACATGTAGATTATGGGTATCACTTATTTTTTAGATACCATCAGCAAATCGATCCGCAGTTATTTTTACAAAAACAAAAAATGCTGATTGAAAAGAATTGATTAAAAATGCGCTTAAATCGTAAAACTGCAACAATTTTGATTTAATCTCAGTACAATAAATACGCTGTATAATTATTATGAAAAGGAATACCACATGACTCGTGATTTAGAACAATTTCCAAACGATGATAATGGCGACGTGCTTTGGCAAATGGCGCAAGACGGTGATGACCTGACTGAAGCACATGAAATTGAATATTCAATCGCATTCACAGACAAAGCAAAAGCTGAACAATGTGCGTTATTTCTTCTACACGAAGAACAAAAAATCAGCCTATTTATTGACGAAGAATCAGAGAACCAAGAATGGATCATTACCATCTATGTCTATATGGAACCTGAGTATTCAGACATTGTTGACCTAGAAGAATGGTTCACCAAAATTGCCAATGAACACGGTGGTGAATACGATGGTTGGGGTTGCATGGCGTATGTCTATGATGATGAAGACATTGATGAAGAATTCCAAAGCTAAGTGTTTTGAATAATTCATTTTTAAAAACATTTAAGATTCAAATCAGCCCTAACATTTAAAATGTTGGGGTTTATTTTTAGCTGATTAAATGACGATGAAATGACTTTTCAAACGACGTTAAGATGCTTATGTTAAAGCGAGATAGCAGAACAATAAGAGTCCAATATGCAGATTATGATGAAACGGATTTATAGCCCTTATGATGAACAAGATGGCATAAGAATTTTAGTGGATCGGTTGTGGCCAAGAGGAATCAAGAAAGAAGATGCCAAAATTGATCTGTGGCCGAAAGCCATTACACCTTCAAATGAATTAAGAAAATGGTACAGCCATGATGAAAAAGATTGGCCAGAATTTGAAAAACGTTATCAAGCTGAAATACGTCTACAGCCTGAGGTTTTAGACGAGCTAAAACAATTAGCCAAACAAGAAAAGATCACCTTATTAACCGCATCTAAACATGAACAATATAATCATGTCATCGTTTTAAAGGCACTGCTTGAAGAATGATAGGAATGCTTCAGCATGTAATCTAAGAGCTATCAGATCGTGATGAATAGGTGATAGAGAGTAGAGTTGTGATCGAAATCATAACCAAAATATTGATATAGTAAGATAGCTATAAATTAATGTTATAATACAAACTTTCTTTTTTGCTTCATTTTTTAAATTTGGAAATTATTATGTCTTTACCAAGCTGCCCAAAATGTAACTCAGAATATACCTATGAAGATGGCGAACTATTGATTTGTCCTGAATGTTCACATGAGTGGAAAGATGGTGAAGCAGCTGAAGAAGTTGCGATTATTAAAGATGCTGTTGGTAATGTATTAACGGATGGTGATACGGTAACTGTGATCAAAGACCTTAAAATTAAAGGTTCATCATCTGTGGTTAAAGTCGGAACAAAAGCAAAAAATATTCGCCTACTTCCAGATGCAAATGATGGTCATGATATTGATTGTAAAGTCGATGGTTTTGGTCCAATGAAACTCAAATCTGAGTTCGTGAAAAAGGCATAAGTTACTTAAAACTTCATGTTCACTGACTTTAATTTTAGATCGTACTTATTTGTATGGTTAAACTTAAAGTCAGTTATTAAGCTCAGATTTTTCAGACATTAAAAAGAATAATAAACTCAACATTCCTTTGCTTTTAAATCAAAAAAAGACACTTAGCAAAGGGTTAATTCTTTGCATATTCTTTATGCCATCTTTATTTTTTCTGTATAAAAATCTCTATATTTTGGTAGTGAATACAATAGGTCTAAGGGATGCTCCTTGATCTGATTCAACAGCCCGAGTTGTTATTTCATACGAAATATTTTAACAACATTGTTCGGTTCTAAGGATGAAAAAATGAAGGCGGATATATTCAAAAATAAATTATAAATTCAGCTTTTGAAATTTGAAAATCTCGATTATATTGTTTGAAAGTTGAACAATATTTCAACATCTTGTTTGCTTTAAAACATCAAAATAAATGTCAAATTGATAAGAAAATTCAAAAATAAGAGGATTTCAAATGTCTGGATGGTATGAAATTAGTCAAGCTAAAGATGGTCAATATCGTTTCGTATTAAAAGCAGGAAATGCAGAAACAATTTTAACCAGTGAACTGTATAAAGCCAAAGCATCTGCACAAAATGGGATTGAATCAGTTCAAAAAAATAGCCCAGAAGATGCACGATATGATCGTTTAGAAGCAAAAAATGGTAAACCTTACTTCAACTTAAAAGCGGGTAATCATCAAATTATTGGTTCAAGTCAGTTCTATGCCAATGAAGCATCGCGCGATAAGGGTATTGAGTCGGTTAAAAAGAATGGCCCTACAGATAAAATTAAAGACCTAACGGTTTAATGATCATCAACTTGATTCGTTAATTATTCGGCAGGCTCTAAATACTAAATAAATTTTCAGCATTGATTCACACAAGTTAATTCAGTTAAGTGTTGATTTGAGCTAAATTCACAAAAGTATGCTTCGGCATGCTTTTCTATTTTTGAAAGCTTATTTTTTATTTTTAAAATAAATTTGCTAAGTGACTTATTCATATCGAAATTATACTTTTTAAGACTTTTATTTAGTCGTATTTAAAAATACGGTTTGTTTGTCAAATTTTAATAAAATTGTTCACAAAAAAATCAAAATAATCTTAAAAAATTCCAAAACCCCCTCTTACTTTAATTTGCTAAAAGTGTTAACTTCATCACAAATATAAGAAAAATGAGGAAACAAACCGTGTCAATTCAAATAGACGGTGACAAAATCATTGCACAAGAAGTTTTGGCTCAAATTGAGCTGTGGGATCAGGCTGTGATCGGAACAAATATTAAAGCGCTTGCGAATCAATGTTGTCCTGAAATGCGTATGTTTGATGTGAGTAGTCAGTTAAATAATGTAGAAGAATATAAAACAGAGTGGGCGAAGTTTAGTCCCTACTTTATGGATGGTATGCAGATTTCGCGTCGTGAAATGAAGCTACATACCAGTGATTCATTGGCTGTTTTACATTGTTTGTCTAAAGTTGAGCATAGCGCCTTAAAAGGGAAGTTACAGATGCCTTGGTGTCGTACTACGCTTTGCTTAAAAAAAATGAATGATGAGTGGCGTATCATACATCAGCATATTTCTATGCCTGTGGACATTCTCACGGGAAAGGCCGTCATATTGAAGGATAAATCCAAGCTACGGCTAGTGGTTTAATGTTGTTCTCCTCCCAAGAGATCTCAATAAAAATACCTGTAATTAAACCTACAGGTATTTTTATTGATGGGTTTAAAATGTGAGTCATGTTCATATTTATACGAGTGACCTTAGTAATTGAACTAAGTAGTAGAGCTAAGTCGTTGAGCTGAACGTGATTTAGAGATGAAATAAATCTTTAAAGAACTCGATGTATACAATGATCATAATCAATGATTGGGAGGGGGTTGATGGGCTTTCATGATATGTATCGAATGAGTTCGCATGCAGTCATTTGTAATCAGCAAGGACAGATTTTATTGCTGAAAGCAAACTATGCAGAGCATGCTTGGGGGCTACCAGGTGGCGGGTTAGATGCAGGCGAAACCATTCATGAGGCGCTGATTCGTGAATGCCAAGAAGAGCTAGGCTGTGATATAGATATACAATATTTATCTGGCGTTTATTATCATTCGGCAGTGAACTCACATGCGTTTATATTTCGATGTGAACTGAAAAACATGACTGAAAACATAAAAATACAATTGAGTCATGAACATTCTGAATATGATTGGTTTGATTTAGCATCATTATCTGAGGTTCAAAAATTGAGGGTACAGGATTGTCTTGCTTTTAACGGCAAGGTGATGAGTCGCGCATTTTAGGAGAAAAATATGGCTATTCCATTTGATCAACTCACCGATGCTGAATTACTTGATATAGCAAATCATATGATGGATTCACTGATGCAAGCATCGACTGAAAAAGATTATGCTTAACATATTCAATATTTTAGTCAGCGTGCTCAAAGTGTACTGGACGAAACGCAATTTAAAATTGTTTGTGGTGTCTATCAAGAAAAGATGGGTATATTTACAGATCGAGACTTTGTAAAACTGTTTCGACGCCCTGAATCCGTGGCAATAATTTGGACACAAAAATACAGTAAAGTTAAAGGTGATTATGTCGCTGAGATGGTGATGCTGATAGAAGATGACCAATATAGAGTTGATCATGCTTTTGTGTTCTAATCATCACAGCTCTACCCATATCGATGGGTGTTTTTTAAATTTATATTTCAATAAGATGATCAGTAATCACAATGGATAATCAAAATTTACAAGATGCATTTGAACAAACTCAACAAAATTATGAATTGATTCCACAGTTTATAAATGAGTTATTAGACTCCGATGTCTTTTGTCTCGGCACACAAGATCAAGATAAAAATTTCCAATTCCGGATGTTGGAATCAGCCGATGGTGATCAAGCTATTCCCTTCTTTTTATCTTTAGACATGATTCATTCAGATGTGGGTGAGGATGCTGAATACTTTAAAATGAACACTCGATCGCTTTTTAGTATGACTCGCGGTGCAACTTTAGTGCTGAATCCGACTGCCGAATTGGCCAAAGAATTTTCTCCTGAAGAAGTAGAGTCGATATTAAATATGGATGGTGATGAGTTGTAATTAAAATTTAGCTCATTTTAGAGTCAATTTTTAAAAATTAAAGACGATTTATTAATCGTCTTTTTTACATAGTAAAACAAGTTTTTAGCTAAAAATGCTGTCTAATTTGAATAAAATTTGATTAAATAGAAAGCATTCTAAAGAAACGCTAAAAAAAGATAATAACCATGCTTGCCAACATATTTTCGGCTATAGAAAAACTTGGATTAACTGCTCAAAAACGAGCAATACACGTACAATTCTCGAATCCAAGTCTAAATCAAGAAGTCTTTCTACAACGCATAGACGGACAACACACGCTTAACGAAGGCGTAAAAGCAGAACTGATCTGTTTATCTACCAATGTCACTATCTCCCTCAAAGAATTCATCGGTTGCCAAGTAGCCGTAGACCAAGTGACCGAAAATGGCACACTGTTCAGAACCACAGGTCTGATCACCGAAGCAGCCCAAGGGCAAAGTGATGGCTCACTGACGCTCTACAAACTCAACTTAGAAGATGCAACTACACTGTGGCACAAACGCCGAAACAGCCGCGTGTTCATGAACAAATCAGCGGTTGAAGTGATCGAAACCATCTTCCAAGAATGGCAAAACAAAAGCCCACTGTTTGCAGCAAGCCTAAGCCTAGATCTCAGTGGACTGCAACAACAATACGATGTCCGTCCGTTCATCATGCAAAGCAACGAAACGGACTACGACTTCCTGACGCGTTTAATGCGTAGCGAAGGCATCAACTGGCTAATCGACGAAGCACAACTCCACGTGCCAGTCTCAGCAACACCCATCGAAGCCCAAAAACTTCGCTTGATTGATGACAACAGTCAATACCAAGCCCTAGAGCGTAGAAACATCCGCTTCCACCGCAGTAGCGCCACAGAAAAGAAAGACAGCATCACCAGCTTCATCGGACAACGCAGCATCCAACCAACCGCTGTCCACGTCCAACGCTGGCAAGCCGATGTGCTCGAACAAGAAGAAGGCGCAGGCACGGTACAAAGCAAACACCAACACAGCAACAACCAAGACAACGCAAGCTTAGGCTTAGAACAAGCCTGGCACT
>NZ_JCAKNC010000007.1:0-137865 GCF_059515925.1 Acinetobacter sp. CY81 | reverse complement strand
AAACGACTGTTTGGGGTTGTATAGTCAAGTAATTAAGTGCATGTGGTGGATGCCTTGGCAGTCAGAGGCGATGAAAGACGTAATAGCCTGCGATAAGCTCCGGGGAGGCGGCAAATATCCTGTGATCCGGAGATTTCTGAATGGGGAAACCCACCTGTCATAAGGCAGGTATCGTATGATGAATACATAGTCATACGAGGCGAACGAGGGGAAGTGAAACATCTCAGTACCCTTAGGAAAAGAAATCAATTGAGATTCCCTTAGTAGCGGCGAGCGAACGGGGAAAAGCCCATTAAGTCATATAAGTTCTAGTGGAATGCTCTGGGAAGTGCAACCGTAGTGGGTGATAGTCCTGTACACGAAAGGGCTTATATGATGATGTCGAGTAGGGCGGGGCACGTGAAACCTTGTCTGAATATGGGGGGACCATCCTCCAAGGCTAAATACTCCTGACTGACCGATAGTGAACCAGTACCGTGAGGGAAAGGCGAAAAGAACCCCTGTGAGGGGAGTGAAATAGATCCTGAAACCGCATGCATACAAGCAGTGGGAGCCGGCATTGAGTCCGGTGACTGCGTACCTTTTGTATAATGGGTCAGCGACTTACATTCAGTAGCAAGGTTAACCGAATAGGGGAGCCGTAGAGAAATCGAGTCTTAATAGGGCGTTTAGTTGCTGGGTGTAGACCCGAAACCAGGCGATCTATCCATGAGCAGGTTGAAGGTTGGGTAACACTAACTGGAGGACCGAACCCACTGTCGTTGAAAAGCCAGGGGATGACTTGTGGATAGGGGTGAAAGGCTAATCAAGCCTGGTGATAGCTGGTTCTCCCCGAAAGCTATTTAGGTAGCGCCTCGGACGAATACCATTGGGGGTAGAGCACTGTTTCGGCTAGGGGGTCATCCCGACTTACCAAACCGATGCAAACTCCGAATACCAATGAGTACTATCCGGGAGACAGACTGCGGGTGCTAACGTCCGTAGTCAAGAGGAAAACAATCCAGACCGCCAGCTAAGGCCCCAAAATCATAGTTAAGTGGGAAACGATGTGGGAAGGCATAGACAGCTAGGAGGTTGGCTTAGAAGCAGCCACCCTTTAAAGAAAGCGTAATAGCTCACTAGTCGAGTCGGCCTGCGCGGAAGATGTAACGGGGCTAAAACTATGTGCCGAAGCTGCGGATTTGCAATTTATTGCAAGTGGTAGGGGAGCGTTCTGTAAGCCGATGAAGGTGTATTGAGAAGTATGCTGGAGGTATCAGAAGTGCGAATGCTGACGTGAGTAACGACAAAGCGAGTGAAAAACTCGCTCGCTGAAAGACCAAGGGTTCCAGTCCAACGTTAATCGGGGCTGGGTGAGTCGACCCCTAAGGCGAGGCCGAAAGGCGTAGTCGATGGGAAATTGGTTAATATTCCAATACTTCTGTGTAATGCGATGAGAGGACGGAGAAGGTTAAGTCAGCCTGGCGTTGGTTGTCCAGGTGGAAGGTTGTAGGCATGTATCTTAGGCAAATCCGGGGTACTCTATGCTGAGAACTGATAGCAAGCTGCACTTGTGCAGTGAAGTGGCTGATACCATACTTCCAGGAAAAGTCTCTAAGCTCCAGTTACACAGGAATCGTACCCGAAACCGACACAGGTGGTCAGGTCGAGTAGACCAAAGCGCTTGAGAGAACTCTGCTGAAGGAACTAGGCAAAATGGTACCGTAACTTCGGGAGAAGGTACGCTGTCGACGGTGATGGAATTTACTTCCTGAGCGGTTGACAGCCACAGAAACCAGGCCCCTGCAACTGTTTATTAAAAACATAGCACTCTGCAAACACGAAAGTGGACGTATAGGGTGTGATGCCTGCCCGGTGCTGGAAGGTTAATTGATGGGGTTAGCGTAAGCGAAGCTCTTGATCGAAGCCCCAGTAAACGGCGGCCGTAACTATAACGGTCCTAAGGTAGCGAAATTCCTTGTCGGGTAAGTTCCGACCTGCACGAATGGCATAATGATGGGGGCGCTGTCTCCAGCAGAGACTCAGTGAAATCGAATTCGCCGTGAAGATGCGGTGTACCCGCGGCTAGACGGAAAGACCCCGTGAACCTTTACTGCAGCTTGACATTGAACTTTGATCTTACTTGTGTAGGATAGGTGGGAGGCTTTGAAACTCGGACGCTAGTTCGAGTGGAGCCAATCTTGAAATACCACCCTGGTAATATTGAGGTTCTAACTCTGCTCCATTATCTGGAGCGAGGACCATGTCTGGTGGGTAGTTTGACTGGGGCGGTCTCCTCCTAAAGAGTAACGGAGGAGTACGAAGGTGCGCTCAGCGTGGTCGGAAATCACGCGTAGAGTATAAAGGCAAAAGCGCGCTTAACTGCGAGACCCACAAGTCGAGCAGGTACGAAAGTAGGTCTTAGTGATCCGGTGGTTCTGTATGGAAGGGCCATCGCTCAACGGATAAAAGGTACTCTGGGGATAACAGGCTGATACCGCCCAAGAGTTCATATCGACGGCGGTGTTTGGCACCTCGATGTCGGCTCATCTCATCCTGGGGCTGAAGCAGGTCCCAAGGGTATGGCTGTTCGCCATTTAAAGAGGTACGCGAGCTGGGTTTAGAACGTCGTGAGACAGTTCGGTCCCTATCTACCGTGGGCGTTGGAAATTTGAGAGGATCTGCTCCTAGTACGAGAGGACCAGAGTGGACGAACCTCTGGTGTACCGGTTGTGACGCCAGTCGCATCGCCGGGTAGCTATGTTCGGAAGGGATAACCGCTGAAAGCATCTAAGCGGGAAGCCTACCTCAAGATAAGATTTCCCAAGGACTATATGTCCTCTAAAGAGCCGTTGAAGACTACAACGTTGATAGGTTGGATGTGGAAGCATAGTGATATGTGAAGCTGACCAATACTAATTACTCGTGAGGCTTGACTATACAACACCCAAACAGTTGTTGTATAAAGCTCAATTGATTCGATATTCATCAAAACAGCTTGATTCAGAAGCCCGTTAGTATGACAATATTCAACTCAGATATAATCTGTTAATAACTCATTTGGTAGAAAGCTCAGGCACTTTATAAGACCTAAGCAAGTATCCATAAACAGTTGTGCTGGCGACAATAGCAAGAGTGAACCACCTGATCCCTTCCCGAACTCAGAAGTGAAACCTCTTTGCGCTGATGGTAGTGTGGGGTTACCCATGTGAGAGTAAGTCATCGCCAGCTCATTATTCCTAAAACACCCTGTCTTAATGAGGCAGGGTGTTTTTTTATGTGCGGAAGAAAAGGGAAAAACAAAATTGAGAAAAAATAACAATGAAAATCCGAATCTGAAGATTCGGATAGCGTGAAATAATAAAAATATTGTGAGAATTAAATAGTGCAATTTAGTGTATTCATGCTTAATTTCTATAAATTAATAAATGTCTTAACTCATAATTTCTAAAAATATAAAATAATGAATCATTCAAAAAATGAAGCATTTACATTTAAAAAAATAGTTACAATTTGGGATTATATTAGAGCGAAATAAAATGCCATTTATGGGAAAAACGTAAATAACGTTTTCTTATTAAGATTTTGAAAAATATAAGTAAATTATATTAATTTCGATATTTAATCCTTAATTTAATTCAACAAATGATCATTAATGTCAGTCAGATATCCTTTTTAAAAATCCTCCACTCAAAGTCTAGTAGACAAATATTGTAGAAACATGCATTTTATAAAAAGTGAATATGGGTTCATTAATTATAAAAAACCACAATTGGAGGTGGGAAAATGACAGCGCAGACAGTGAGTGTTAATGCTGTAATAGACCAGGCAAAATTTAAGCCTTTTCATTTAACGATCGTACTTTGGTGTTTATTCATTGTTATTTTTGACGGTTATGATCTTGCTATTAATGGAGTAACCTTACCGTTATTAATGAAAGAATGGAATATGACAGCTGTACAAGCAGGTATGTTAGCCAGTACAGCGTTGGCAGGAATGATGTTTGGTGCCATGCTATTTGGTATGCTTGCAGATAAAATTGGACGTAAAAAAGTTATTTTAATCTGTGTAGGGTTATTCAGCGGATTTACTTTTCTTGGTGGATTTGCGTCAAACCCAACAGAATTTGGTGCATTAAGATTTATTGCGGGTCTTGGTATTGGTGGTGTATTGCCTAATTTGGTTGCATTGACGTCAGAATATGCACCACAAAAATTGAGAAGTACTTTAGTAACTACAATGTTTAGTGGTTATGCGGTAGGTGGTATTTTAGCTGCGTTATTAGGGGTGAATTTAACGGGAACATATGGTTGGGAAATCATGTTCTTTATCGCAGGAATTCCATTGTTATTTTTACCAGTGATTTGGAAATATTTACCTGAATCATTAACTTTTCTAGTTAAAAAAGAAGAGCTTAAAAAAGCCAAAGAAATTATTCAAAAAATTGAACCTGAGTCAAAAATTTCTGAATCAACTCTACTCATCTTGGAAGAAGTAAAAGTTCCTGATGCTTCAGTTGCAGCTTTATTTACTCAAGGGCGTGGTGTAAGTACATTATTATTCTGGTGTTGTTTCTTTATGTGCTTACTGATGGTCTATGCACTAGGAAGCTGGTTACCTAAGTTGATGATGGCGGCAGGTTATTCTCTTGGAAGTAGTTTATTGTTCTTACTCTCACTTAATATTGGTGCAGTGATTGGGACAATTGGTGGAGGAATTCTTGCAGACAAATTCCATTTAAAACCAGTCATTCTGGGAATGTATGTCATGGGTGCAGTTTCTTTAATTGGCTTAGGGTTTAATTCGCCACCTGTTGTGATTTACCTTTTAGTTGCTATGGCGGGTGCAGCCTCGATTGGTGGAAGTATTTTACTTTATAGCTATGTGGCTCAGTATTATCCACTTGCGGTTCGTTCAACAGGTATTGGTTGGGCATCTGCAGTTGGACGAGTTGGTGCGATTGTGGGTCCAATCGTGATTGGCATATTGTTAGGTATGGAATTACCACATAAAATGAATTTTATTGCAGTGGCGATACCAGCAATTATTGGTGGAATAGCAGTGCTCTTCATTAAGCGTGAAAAAGTGATTGAGACACCTGTAAAAGTGCCCACTAAAAATGTTGAGACGGTTTTAAATTAATAAGAGCTTCAATTAAAAAACACGCATTAATTCCAATGCGTGTTTTTTTAAGCAAAAAATTAAAGTTTTGATTTTAAATTCTTTTCATGTTGTTTAACTTGTTTGGCATAGCGTTTGCCTTGTTTCTTCATTTTTCGGTTAGTGTTATAACCAGTTGGTCCAACATTATAATATGCGAGTGCTTTTTTCCAACTACCAGCTGATTGATTGTATTTGGCTAAAATAAAGCTTCCACAGTTAATATTGATATTTTCTTGAAATAAATCACCCGGGCACGTCTGTTGCCAATAACGTGGAATAACTTGGGTGAGTCCTACTGCACCAGCAGAAGATACAACATAATTGCGATAACTAGATTCTTGGCGGATGACAGCAGCCATGAGTAGAGGATCTACATCATTTTGTGTGGCACTTTGAATGATCAAAGGCGCGACACGGTTTGCAGTAGTCGAATCTACGGAATATGCTTTTTGTATGCCTTGTGCAAGTTTAGCTGAACGTTTTTCAAGTGAGCCCATTCCCAAAGAGGTACAACCTGATAATGCTAAAACTGCACATCCTAATAATAATGTCTTCATAGATTTAAAGGATTGAGGCGTGGCTGATAATGATTCAGTGATGAGGTCCAAAATGCAATCCATAGCGATGGTGAATGTAAGGAGATACTATTCAGCACTGTCGCTAAGGTCAACGTAGATGTTGAACCAAAAATATTACAAATTGTTAAATATTAAAAATAACTCTAACCTGAAGCTTTTAAAAAGTAACTTTTATCGTGATTTAGGCTGACCATTTAGCCATGAATATGCATGGATTAAGACTGAATATACATACAAAAACAGCCCATTGATTCAAAGGGCTGTTTTTGCTGAGTCATTGATAAAACTAGATTCTCTGGAGTTTTATCGCACATCCTATGATTTAGACAGTTTATTATTTTTATATGTCTCAGAACATCCTGTTCTTGATAATGCTACTTTAGTCGTATTTGGGTAAGGCGACAAGATCCTAAAAGCATCATTCTTTGTAAGTCATATCTTACATTCTAAACAGCACAGATTTTTCCCCGTTGTAAAATATGCTTTATAAAAATTTTATGCCCACCAATAACGTAAAATATGGAAGAAAATAGGGGCAGAAAAACAAATTGAATCAATGCGATCAAGCATACCCCCGTGACCTTGAATCAATTGACCCCAATCTTTTACACCACGATCTCGTTTGATTGCAGACATGACTAACCCACCGAAGAATCCGAAGATACAGACAATCAGACCTATAAATGCGGCTTCAAAATAATTAAATGGTGTCAGCCACGCCATTGAAACGCCAAGAGCTGTCGCAAGAACAATTCCACCTACTAAGCCTTCAACCGTTTTAGAGGGTGATAATATCGGTGCAACTTTATGCTTTCCAAAAAGCTTACCACAAACGTACTGAACGACATCGGATGCTTGGACAACCATGATCAGCCAAATTGCTAGCCAAATCGGTTCTCCATGAAAATTATCCAACTTCAGATTCAGTATTGCAGGAACATGCGAGATACAGAACACGCTGATCATTAGTCCCCATTGAATTTTGGCACTTCTTTCTAAAAAATGAGTAGTATCTTCTTGTTTTAAACTGGCAATAGGAATGAGTAAAAAAACATAAAGTGGGATGAAAATAGAATACAGTCCGTACCAGTCGATATACACCAAATAATATTGATAGGGAATGACAAAATAAAAAGCCACCAATAGAGGTAAGTAATCACCGCGACGTGTAGGCAATAAACTAATAAATTCTCGTAATGCAAATAGCGAAATCAATGCAAATAGAATAATAAAGGCAACATTACCCATTAAGATCGCAGATCCGATGACGATGAGCATGACCCACCAGGCATTGATTCGTGCATTTAAATTATCAATTACAGGTGATGAAGCGTTGCCTGCTTTTTTCTTTAGAATAAATCCCACAGATGAGGCAAAGACCAAAATACCTGCAAATACTCCAAACAATAGGTAGGTTTGTTCTAAGTTGTCGAGGGTCATTGGTTTTCAATCTCTTTTAATTTAATCAGTTCTTGTTGTGCATAATTTAGAAAATCTATTTTTTCATGATGCTGTGTTAAATCAAGCGGTTTACCAAAAATTACGGTTGAAAGTAGGGGCAATGGTACTAAAGCCCCTTTGGGCATCACACGTTTCAAGTTAGAAATCCAAACGGGTACAACTTCAACATTTGGAAATTGCTGAGACAGATGAAATAAACCACTCTTAAAAGCTAAAAGTTGAATATCGTCTTCTAAATTACGTGTTCCTTCAGGGAAAAAAATGATGGAGTAACCTTCAGCTAATACGTCTTTCACAGGTTTGAGAGGGTCTTCACCATTTTCTCGATTACGATTGATCGTCACACCTGAAAAAGTGTCTTGAATTAGAAATCGTCTGAAGCCATCTTTCATCCAGTAATCAGATGCCGCGATAGGACGCGTTTGCCTACGTATTTCTGGCGGTAAAGATGACCACAAGAGAATGAAATCAATATGACTATTATGATTGGCGTAATAAATCCGTTGTTTTTGTTCTGGTTTACATCCAATCCATAAACTACGTGCTCCAGTCAGTAATCGAGCACTACGTCGTGTGAGAAATGCAATCAATCGTCCACTGGATTCAACAACAATATTTTTTCTTTTTTTTATGGGGAGATTCATTTGATTATAAGACTCTAAATACTTCATTCATTTTAAAACTTTTATAACATGATTATTGCGATAAAAAATATACCTTGCAGAATAAGCAAAGCAATCTGCATTTTAAACAGTTTAAGACATCCTTGAAGACGTAAAGTCCAATCTCTTCCAGCTTTATTTTTATTCATGAGTTTGAACTCAATCAGGCTTTGATCAAGCTGCTGCGTGAGTGTATCTAGTGAGTTTTCTATATCATGATTATGAATTTGAGTACTCAGATACGACAGTAGTTCGGCATCAAATTTGACTCGAAAAGACAAGTAATGATGCATCAGACAAATCAATAAGCTGATCAATATCCATACATTGACATAATTAAAAGAAGCTAAAAATAGTAGGTATATGGTACTCAAACTAAAGAGGATATAGCTTGCAATGATTAGTGTGTCGGTCGAAGCAAGTAACTTAGACACCATCAAGATTTTCATTTTCATGGCGCTAAACCTTTCAATTTGAAGTGATAGAGTTGTAATTGCTTCAGCTGAGCATCATTGATCACGATCCAAGGACGTGCCGTTTGAATCATTTCGATGGCGTGTTGGACTGAATCTACATGATTATTTTTAAGTAACCAAGCACAAAAAATTGCAGAACTTCTTGAATAGCCTAAGGCACAAAAAATTAAAAGTTTGGGATTGGCAAGATTATTTTTTTGATGATGAGAAATGTTGGAAGCGTCATCCAAAAGGTGTTCTTTGGCAGACTGTAAATCTGCAAAGAGTAAATCAAATTGTGAAACAGCTTGCGCTAATTGATTGGCTTGCACTGGGATAAGATCGAGGCTGAGATATTGTTGATAATTCGATTTTATTTTTTTTGATGAATGACTTTGATTTACTAAAGGAAGTTCGGCACAGCAATCAAATAAGCCGTGATAATGTAATGAATTGTCATGGTCTGGAATACGACCCAGATATATTTCAAGACTGTTTAAAACGACAATTTTTGAATCTTTAGCGTGTTTTTTTGTCCATATGCGACTGTTTACCCATGCAAAAATTAAATAGGGTGCATATAAAATTAGACTGGCATAACTCAGTGTGCCGTCAGATTGCTTTTGAAAAAAATGTGGACGCGCAAAAAAATAACTCAAGCTTACGAACAGCAAACTCACTGCTGGATAGATGAACCATAAAAAAGCTCCCTTGAAATAGAAAGCGATTGTGCTAAGGGCTAAACTTGGAATGAAGTAATAAAGTCCAAGTTTTAAGTGTTTAAGTGTTAATTTTTGGTATTGATCCTTTTTAAATGGAGATTTATGAGTCATTGGAAATAGCCAGAGACATAAAGCTCCGACAAGAATACCCGTTGGAATATCAATAAAATGATGTTGCCATGTGGTGAGTACAGATATGCCAATTAAGAGAGACCAAAAATCAACAAATTTACGTCTCCATCCTTGGCTATGACGTCGGAAAAAATCCCATAGAATAATAAGCAGTACAATATGCAAAGAAGGAGCTTGATTAAACGGTTTATCAAACCCCATCAATACGTCAAACCAAAGTCCGAAGAATCCTGAAAGTTCAGGGCGCTCAAAGGAAAACCGAAGTGGGAAGAGTAAAAAACAGCTGATGGATATGATTTGAGCTGTAAACAATCTGAATACATGTTGTCTCAATTCAAACTTATTCCAACAGAGGATCAATGATAGTCCGTAGAACAAGTCAATTGACCAATAGGGCACAATTGTCCAAGGCCATAGTGGAATGAGTTTTTCCCATTCAAATACAATGACTGGAACATTAGCGAGTTGTGACGCGTATTGATTGGCAAAACCATAACTGAGAAAAAAGAAAGGTGCTAAAAATAACAGACATAATAGCCCCCATTTCCACGTGCCTGCTTGTTTTGCCAAATCTTGCATAATTCACCTGTCTGTTCTTATTTTTGTCTAAGGCGCTTGTATGATGAATGAGAGCCTTAAGTGAAAAATCAGTCTTAAATATTCAAAACATAAATCTTGAAATCAAAGCGTGCTTCTTTCGGTAGCAATAATTATAATTTTTGAGCAACTGAAACAGTAAATATCCCAAAATCATCAATGTTTTGATCTACCTTTTTGAATCCAGCAGCCTCAACGAGTGCATCCATCTCAGCTTGAGAGCGTAAGCGCATGACCCATGCATCACCTTCACGATGCGAAGTGAGTGCACGTGCAATAAACTCTTGTTGAGGATGCCAAATTTGACCGGTATAGATCAAATATCCATTTTTTTCGATCGCTTGACTCAAACCATTTAAAGAGCGACGTAATAAATCATTATCGCTAAATAATTCATATAAACCTGAAACGACACCGAGCGTTGGTCCAGGATCAATAGACGCGATAGATTGAGTATCAAAGGCATCTGCTTGAACAAATTGTGCGATGTGTTCTAAGCCACGTTCCTGAATCATCTGTTGACCAGCTTTAACATTGATTTCACTATAGTCACGAAGCAAAATAGAATTTGGTAATTGTGGCAGTTGTTGAACGGCATCTAAAATATAGCGTCCATGTCCTGAAGCAATATCTAAAATTCGAATAGGCTGATTATTCTCAATTAATGCTTTTGCATATTTTTGAAAAAGTTGTTCAATATTTTCTTTACGTACGCGGATGCCCCGCCAGCCAATTGCATTTAGATATTGTCGATCGATGATTTTACCAATCGGATTTTGACTTTCAGTCTGATTACGATAAACAAAGTCTAAAGTGCTTCCCGAGTCATAACCTGTATCTTCACCAATTTTTAAACCTTTAGACAATAAGCTACCAATTTTTAAATTTTTCTTGGTTATTTGCCAAAATAAATACTTGGCAGATTTGTGAGGAAGTGGGGCACTTAAGGTCTCAGCAATTGCACAACTCGAGCCAATTTTATCAGCGTGGAGTAAATCAGGAGCTTGATAAGGACTGGCAAAGCATTGAGTAATAAAGCGTTTAATTTTATCGATTGCAACAGCTCGGTTTTTTTCTCCAAGAGTATCGTGATAAAAACCATCTAAGACATGAAATTCTTTTTGTGGATGTGGGAGTTTGTCATAAAAATCACGTTGAGGTTTTTGTTGCACCACAAAATCTGAACCTGAACACAATACTTGGGTTGGCACAAAGATATTTTGTGCATCAGCCACAATTCGTTTAGATGCATCGTAAAGCCCAAGTAACATACGAACTGAAATCGATCTCGCAATTTTGGGGTCTGTATCGTAGGTTTGTGCACGTTCTTTGTCATGCGTCAGCATGCTTGATTTTACATAGCTCTGAATAAAGAAATTACCTTTTATGTGATTTAAGACTCTTAAGCCCGGTTCTGCAAATGGGGCATAAAGTTTGATGTCAAATGCAGGGGATGCTAAACATAGAGCACGGATTTTAGGTGCATAATCATGTACCCAAGTGGCACTAAGTACAGCACCTACGCTTTGACCAATGATTGCGATATTATTTTCATCAATGCCATATTGCTGTTGAATATGTTGAAGAAAGTATTGAATATCTTTGACACAAGCTGAAAAGCTCGGAGCATCACCACGCGCTCCGGGTGAGTCACCATGCCCACGCGCATCCCACGCAAAAAAATCAAAATCAGTCAGTTTAAGTTCATCGACTAAATGCGCCATTCGATCTGAGTGCTCATGACCGCGATGAAAAAGAATAATGGCTTTTTTGTTGGCATTTGGGGTGTTTTTTTGAGAGATGCTTTCCCAGTGTTGATAAAACAATTCAGTTTGATCATGGGTTTTAAAGGTATGCTGATTAGTGTTATACATTGTATTATTCCAAATGAAATTATTTATATGTGTTGTAATCTGAAGCTTAGATATGAGTATTTACACTATTTTTGATTCTGTTGTAGATGGTCAATATTAATAATAATCCGATGAATAAAATTAAACCGTTGGTGATATAGGAGATCATCTGATTGTTATTGGAAATGAATGGGTAAATATAAATAATAACAGCAAGTAAACTAAACCAAAAAGCACGGTCACTTTTTCCCATCGGACCATCATAACGTCTATCTCTGCCAATCAGTGGTGCCATCACACCAGCATACTCGCTCAGTAGTGCAAGAAAGCATATAAGCAATAGAAGCTCCGTTTGGATGAAAGCAAATGTGATAAAACATAGGTAAAGGGCAGTATCTGAGATGACATCACATAGTTCATTCAGGTAAGCACCTAAATTGGATTGTTGATGAAACTCACGTGCAAGCATGCCATCAACAGCATTGAATGCCATGCGAATCAGCATCCATAGAGGATAGATGAGAATAATGAGTGAGGTTGTTTGATTTTGAAAATGAAAATATATAAAAAAGGCCAATGCAACAGAAATTAACATTGCTAAAACAGTGACCATATTGGCAGTGACACCCATGCGAAATAATCCGCGTACAAAAGGTCGTAACAGATTTTGAAAAGCAGGCTTTAATTGATAAATAGAAGGCATTATTAAAATTATTTTCTAATATTTAGGTTTAGAGAATTTTAGGCAGAACAGGATTTTAAATACAAGAAAAAAATGATGATTTTACATTCATCTACAATCTGAATAAGTTTATGATCACTATGCTTTTGTTTACAAATGGATGAGGAAATGACACCTGCATGTAAGTTATTAAAATCAAAAAATATAATCTATTCTATCCATGAATATGAACATGATGTGAACGCGAAAAGCTTTGGATTGGAAGCCGCTGAAAAATTAGGTTTAGCCTTAAATGAAGTATTTAAAACGCTGATGGTCACTGACGAGAAAAATTATTATGTGGCGATTTTACCGGTAGATCATCAACTGAACTTAAAAAAGGTTGCTTCTGCATTTGGAATTAAAAAAGTACAAATGGCAAATCCTAAAGATGCTGAACGATTAACAGGTTATTTGGTCGGTGGAATTAGCCCTTTAGGGCAAAAAAAGCGCCTTAAAACAGTCATTGATGCTAGCGCAGAACAATTAGAAAAAGTTTATGTGAGTGGTGGAAAGCGAGGGCTGGATATAGGTGTGAACCCTCATGATCTTGTAGAAGTGCTTAGTGCTCAATTTGTCGATATTTTAGACTTGTAATCGCAGTTGTTTTAATTTTTCACTAAGTTACATCTGTATTTAATATTACTCAATAAAAAAGCAGCCTTAGGTATGGCTGCTTTTTTAATCCAACTTAGATTTAGAAGTCGTAACGCATACCAACTGATAAACCTAAAGCATCTTCACCAGTAGAAGCATTTACTGAGTGCGAACGACCTTCTTTCCAAGGATTTACTCTAGAATTTTTGTCGTTAAGAGCAGTTGCAATGTTTCCGTAAACACGTACTGCTTTATCAAGGCGATGTTCTAGCCCCAGAGCGATTAATGTTGCATTTGCATCTGTTGCATCTACATCACGTTGGAATATTTGACCACGAATTGTAGTTTTAGGAGCAAATTTATAATCAGCAGCAAGACCGAATACTTGAACTTCCGGTTCATCAGTTAGATTTTCATTATCAATTTGAGAAAATTGATAGAAAGCACCGAGGTTTAATTCTTCTGTTAATTTGTAAGCACCTGCCAGACGAATAGCATCACGAGATAATTTATCAGATGTATTTGCTGAATTATCTTCATATTTTTCGTAAGCAACAGCTAGGTCAATAGGACCCTCTTTGTAAGTTAAAGCTACATCATATGCTTTATTATCATCTAGTCCTTCGCCAGTAGAATCCTTCTCTATTGCTTTACCTTTATGCATTGAAACACCAGCAGCAACTTGGAACCCATTACCAAACTTTGGAGATTTATATTCGATAGTATTGTCATTACGTTCATCAAACTTGTGGTCATTTACACGTGTAACATTTCGAATGTCACCCATTTGATCACCAAAAAAATTTACAGGGCCACGAGCTGCTTTAAATGGACTATCAAAGCGACCAACTTTAACTTGACCAAAGTCACCTTTTAATCCGACAAAAGTATCGCGAGTTGCAAAATCAACACCATCACCTTTACTACCACTTGCAAAGTTGACTTCTTGCTCAATTTGACCGAACACAGTCATATTATTTTCTAATTCTTGTTCTACTTTAAAACCCAAACGAGATGAGTTAGATGACAAACCAACTTCGTTATAATCTTTACCATCATCTAAATAATCTAAAGATACATGCGCACGACCATAAATTTTTACATCTGCTGCGTTGGCGATTACTGGTGTAATAAGCGTTGCCCCAACTGCTAAAGCGCAAAGTGTTTTTTTCATTCCTAGCTCCGTAAAATCAAGACTCTGTATCTTAATCATCATGTTTAGTAGTTTTTTGTTACTACTGTTCTGTTGTTGAGCTAAGTATCGTGTACAAATAAGTCATTCATATTAAGGAAATATTTCAGATTTATTAAATATTTAATGGGGGAATATTGCGAATTGGATTGTTGTGAGTTTAGATAAATTAACTTTAAATACAAAAAAAGGAGCCTAAGCTCCTTTAATAAAATGAATTTAAATTAAGATAAAATTATAAAGCTGACTTAATTTTTTCAGCAAGTGCTTTAATTTTATCTTGGTCGCCCATTTGCATCGCATGTTTACCGAGTTCATGAATTGAACTTGGAATCAGATGGAAATGTACATGCGGTACAGTTTGACCTGCAGAAGCACCTGAAAGTTGCATGAGTACAATACCTTTTGCATCAAGGGCTTTTTCCATCGCTTTGGCAACGTTTTGCACAATCTGGATAGTATAAGCAGCTTCTGCCGGATCAAGATCAAGCAAGGTGACAGCAGGGGATTTTGGGATGACCAATGTATGACCTTCAGCCTGAGGCATAATATCCATGAATGCTAAAACACGATCATCTTCATACACTTTGATTGCAGGAAGCTCTCCGCGAATAATTCGTGCAAAAATATTTTGATCATCGTAAGTCATAATTGGTCCTTGCTAGCATAAATTGAACTCTATTATTTACAATTCAATTCTTTTTGACGAGCTTTAATTGCATCTAATTTCTGCTGTTCTCTTTCAGAGAATTTAGGTTTTGTAGTATTGCAATTTTCATTACCATATTTCGCTTTAGCATCAGGGTCTTTGAAACAAAAACCTTTTGCGGCATAGATAATATTGTATTCATCTTTGATTTTCTCACATTCTTTAGTTGTGTCAGCGAATGCGGTTACCCCAGCTGACATTGTAAATGCAGCAATCAAAGCTAAAAATAATTTATTCATGAGAACCCTCAAATGGACATATATCATTGTCACTTACATACATTATATGACCAGACTGTTAGATTTCAATGGAGAAAAATTATTCTAAAGTAATTTTACTCCATGATTCATACATTTTTACTGCAGCAGAAAAATCGCTGTGTACGTCTAATGAATCGTTAGCAGCTTGAATTAAGCTTTGAGTTAAACCAATCACGGGCGCGGAAAGCTTGGCATCACGGACTAGATCGACAGCGATACCCGTATCTTTCGCTAATAAGGGTAAAGCAAAAGTGAGTGGGAAGCTTCTGTTAAATACGCGTTGTGGAAGCACGTTTTCGGTAACACCACTTTTACCACTTGATGCATTGATACATTCAAGTGCTTCATTGAGGTTGACGCCGTGTGCTTTTAATGTGGTAAAGCCTTCAGCCGACGCACATAAATGAACAGCAAGTAGCATGTTATTCACTGCTTTTACTGCAAAACCAGACCCTGAATCACCGACATGCTTGATGAGTGTGCCTAAAGTTTGCATTGCAAGTAACGCACTTTGAAATGCTTCTTTATCTCCACCCACCATAAATGTAAGAGTTGCATTTTCAGCACCGATGGTTTGACCACTGACAGGAGCATCTAAAAAAGCGACATTTCTGAGTTTGAGTTTTTCTGCTTGTAAGCGAGCAGCTTCTGGTACACCACTGGTACAGTCAACCCAGATAGCACCTGATTTGATATGGACTTGATCTAAAATCGCATCAACATCAGCACTTGTGGGTAAACATGAAAAGATAATATCTGCTTGTACCGCTTGTTCTAGCATTACTGCCTGAGTGCCATATTCAGTCGCATGTTGCTTGGCTTTATCAAAATTTCTATTCCAAACCAAAACATTCTCAAATTGTTTAGGTAAATGTGCAGCCATTCGGTAGCCCATTGCGCCTAGTCCAATAAATGCAACTGTAGTCATTCGATTTACTCTTCTTGATTGGTTTTAAATGTTTAGGTGGATGTTGATCGCTCCGCTAACCATTGAGACATTTTCGGCCAAAACTCATCAGCACTTTTTTGACTCGACATGAGTCCCAAATGTCCACCTGGGATAAGAGTAAACGTGACATCTAAACTATTTGTCAATTGAGTCAATGGTCTAACAGCATCAGCAGTTACCATTTGATCGCTCTGACCCGCACCAATCAATAGAGAGCAGTCTATATTTTTTAATTCGATTTTCTTATCTTCTAATTGAATATAGCCCTCATTGAGTGGATTTTTTAACCAAACATTAAAGAGCATGTCTTGATTGATGCCCGCAGGATAGTCAATCATATGGTTAAGGAAATAGCCTAAGGTTGCATGTTCATGGAGTAACTTTTGATCATCCAAGTTAAGTAAAAGTTGCTTATGTCCTTCATACCAACCTTTAGGATCTAAAATTTTAAAGCCAAAAGCATTTAAAAAACCTGGGGTGTGCAATAAGCGTTTTGGAATACCGCCACTGTAAATCTTATGTTGTAAGGCTCTATTTTTTTCCAAAACATGATTTACTTTTTTATAGAGTTTTCCAATACCACCTGATGCAAAACTATCAATGGGGCTACCTAAGACAATCAAATTTTTGACATGATTATTTTGACGTAATGCAGTGTACAAAAGTACAAAGATACCCGCCATACTCCAGCCATGCAGTGAGATTTGATCTGATTTAGAGTGAGTCATAATTTGTTCAATACAGTTTGGAATAGCATGGTCAATAAAGCTTAGAAAGTTTAGATTACGGTCACGGTAACTAAAATTTCCCCAATCAATTAAGTAAACATCGAAACCTTGCTCAATATAGAATTTGATTAAAGAGCGGTAAGGATATAAATCGTAAATATCCATTTTAATGGCCAAGGGTGCAACAAAAACCAGCGGCTCTAAATATTTTTTTTCTGGTGCAGCATAGTATCTAATTTTACTGTGCTGATATGTGCCAATCACATCATAGGCTGTCGCTTGAGACAAAACCAAAGACTTCCCATAAAAAATGCGAGTTCCCAAATTTTTTAATTTGTATTGTTTATCTGCGATTGTTTTTTTGAACTGTTGCATGAACTGTGAATATCTCATAATCATATGATTTGTACGAAGTGTAGGCGATATTTGTTTATTTTACCTTGACCTTAAATACCGTAGGCGCTCAAAATGTTGGCAATTATTAACAAAGGCAGTCATGTGACTGATTCATCGTAATGAGCCAACAAAACGATACCGAATATAAACTTGATACTTTAGCCATTCGTACTGGACATAACCGTACATTCGAAGGTGAGCATAGTGAGCCAATTTTCTTAACCTCATCCTTTGTTTGTGAAAATGCGGCTGACGCAGCTGCTAAATTCTCGGGTGAAATTGAAGGCAATACCTATTCACGCTATACCAACCCAACGGTTCAAGCCTTTGAAAAGCGTTTGGCTGTTTTGGATGGAGCTGAAGCTGCTGTAGCAACAAGTTCGGGTATGGCTGGTGTACATGCAATCACTTTGGCTTATCTAAAGTCAGGCGATCATGTGATTTGTTCTCGTGCGGTGTTTGGTTCAATTCTTTCATTATTTGAAAAATACGTGGTCAAATTTGGCGTCGATGTCACATTTGTCGATTTAGAAGATCATGATGCTTGGAAACAAGCGATTCGTCCAACTACACGCTTGCTCTTTATTGAAACTCCATCAAATCCATTGGCTCAAGTGGGTGACATGCAGGCAATTGCTGATATTGCACATGCACATGGTGCATTATTTGCGGTAGATAATACATTCTGTACACCAGTACTTCAGCGCCCAATTCAGTTTGGTGCTGATCTTGTGATTTATTCTTCAACGAAATATATCGATGGTCAAGGTCGTGCTTTGGGTGGTGCTGTTGTTGGCAGTGCTAAACTGATGGAAGAAATTACGGGTGTAATTCGTACACTGGGTAATTCACTCAGTCCATTTAATGCATGGATTTTCTTAAAAGGCTTAGAGACTCTAAGCTTACGCATGAAAGCGCATTGTGCAAGTGCTCAGATTTTAGCAGAGTGGTTAGATGCTCATCCAAAGGTAGAAAAAGTCTATTACGCGGGTTTACCACATCATCCAGGTCATGAACTGGCGAAAAAACAACAGTCGGGTTTTGGTGGTGTAGTTTCATTTGTGGTGAAAGGTGAACGTCAAGGCGCGTGGACCGTGATTGATAACACTCGCTTTTTATCGATCACCAGTAATCTTGGTGATGTAAAATCAACCATTACACATCCTGCAACGACATCTCATGGCAGAATGTCAGCTGAAGCGAAGCAAGCAGCTGGAATTAGTGAAGGTTTAATCCGTGTCTCTGTTGGTTTAGAAGATATTGATGATATTATTGGCGATATTCAACGTGGCTTAGAGCTGATCTAATAATCAGTGGGTTTGAAATACGTTATACACAGTTTTTAAATTGAAATTTATGTTCGGAGAAAGATATGAACATTAATATGTTGATGCAACAAGCACAGCGCATGCAAAAAGACATGGAAGCGAATGTAAAGAAAGCGAAAGAAGAACTCGCTCAAACTGAAGTTCATGCAGAAGCAGGCGGTGGTCTGGTTAAAGTAACCATGACTTGCCGTAACGTGGTTAAACGTATCGAGATCAGCCCTGAATTACTTCAAGATGATGCAGATATGATTGAAGACTTGATTGCAGCAGCAATGAATGATGCAGCACGTCAAGCAGAAGCAGTTTCAGAAGAAAGAATGAAATCTGCAAATACGGGTATGGGATTACCACCTGGTTTAGCAGGCATGTTCTAAGGAATTAATCAATGTTTAGCGATCGTTTTGATCAGCTTGTTCAAGCATTGAGAATTCTACCAAGCGTTGGGCCGAAATCGGCTCAACGTATGGCATTACATCTCATTATGAAAAATAAGCAAGGTGCAGTGGGCTTAGCTCATGCATTAAATGAAGCAACATCTTATATTCATGAATGCAGTTTGTGTCATTCATTGACTGAAGATGAAGTTTGTAATATTTGCTTATCTAGCGAACGAGATGAAACCTTACTTTGTGTTGTTGAATCACCGGCCGATGTAATGGCGATTGAACAAAGTGGAAGTTTTAGAGGGAAATATCATGTCCTTGGCGGGCATTTATCACCTCTAGATGGCATTGGTCCTGAAGAAGTGGGTATTCCATTTTTGGTTCAGCGACTATCCGATGGTCAAGTAAAAGAAGTTGTATTGGCAACCAATGCGACGGTAGAAGGACAAGCGACTGCCCATTATTTGGTTGAGGCAACGCGTCACTTACCTTTGAAAATGACTCGAATTGCACAAGGGGTGCCTCAAGGAGGCGAACTTGAGTACGTAGACAGTCATACATTGAGTCAAGCTTTACATAATCGTATGCAAATGAAATAAGCACCTGAGGTGCTTTTTTTATCAATTCATTACAAAAAAAATTAAATACGGTCACTTTTCATTTCATTATTCTATGGCAATATCGCTAGCAAGACTTAGAATGTTTCAGCAAGCAGTAGGTTGTTGAAAATTATTGGATTAATCTGTGTTAGCTATAATTCACTATTTTTTGATTTAGTTAATTGATTAAAAAACATATATTTGATTCGATATTCAACTTTTGAGTTATATTTAAAATAGATTTATTAGGTTAGACTATTTATCAACACTCGCGTAATTTTTGACAGTTCTTCTATGTTTAAATTCATTCATCAACAAAACGAACTTGAAAATGTACTGGATCTGATGAACCAGACATCAGTCTATGGTTTAGATACTGAATTTATTAAAGTAAATACGCTGTGGCCAAAATTGGGTGTGCTTCAAATTAATGTCAATGGACAAGTTTTTTTACTTGACGGGACGACCTTAGATCTCAACTCATTTTGGACTAAAATTTTTAAAGCCAATCAAAATATTTTTCATGCATGTGGTGAAGATATTGATCTGATTTACCATTATTCACAACAAAATCATCTTGAAAATGTATTTGATACTCAAGTAGCAATGTCATTCTTAGGGCATGGTTTACAGGTCAGTTATCAAAATGCGTTGAAACAAATTTTAGATATTGATATTGATAAAGGTCAGACACGTTCTGACTGGTTGGCTCGTCCATTAACCGATGAGCAAAAAAGTTATGCTGCCAATGATGTTTTGTACATTATGCAATTGGCAGATCAGTTAAAAGCGGATCTCGTACAAAAACGTTTGTATGAAAATGTCTTAGAGGACTGTACCAATTTAACTTTAGACATTGCCAGTGAAACACCGAAATCTAAACTTTATTTGGATGTAGGGAATTATCGTCATTCTCGCCGTCAATTGATGCAGTTACAGTTATTGAGTGTGTGGCGCGAAGAGATGGTGAAGGCACTGAATCAACCGCGTAGTTTTATGCTTAAAAACTCAACCATGATTGATTTGGTTGAAAAAAATCCGAAAAATACATTCCAATTGTCCCAAATTAAAGATATTCGTCCGAATGTGGTTCGTGAATATGGCAAAATTATTTTAGACATTATCAAGGAATTACCTGATCAAGATGAATGGCCTTTGCGTATCGCACGTCCAATTCGTCATTCCTCTCAGGGGATTACGCAAAGTGTGGATGAGTTAGTTGAAAATGTTGCCACTGAGGTCAACATTCCTAAAGAGGTGTTGATGCGTAAAAAGTGGTTAGGATCATTGTATCAGCACGTAGTGTTTCATGGTGATGAGCAAGACCTACCACAATATTTACTCGGGTGGCGCTACGATATGCTTACAAAACCATTGATTCATTTGCTCAATGATGATGTGGATTATTTGTCTAAGCAAATGAAAGTAAATGATTAAATGCTAATAAATTAAGTAGGCATGGCTTAAGCCTATGCCTACTTAATTGAGTGGATTTAAGGCTTAATCTCGAAAAAGTAAAATAATTTCGTTATGTAAAAGCTCTGAGTCGATTTAAAGCATTTACATGACTAATTTTAAGAATCAGCTGACAAAAAATAAAAATTAAATAAAGTGTAGGAATAAGTCGAATAGAAAAGTCCTAAGTGAATTGCTCATTGATTTATTCATGTATAAAAAATAAACAAGCAAAGGTGTGGCTAGATCAAGACGACTGTTGCGTTAACAAACGCTAATGTATCTCAGATTGTTTTGTTGTATGCTTTGCAATGAGTTTTATTGGTGTTGTATACAATGTGGTGTGAAATCTATAAATCAAGCAAGAAAGATGAAATGTATCTTTACGTTGCTCGTGTAAATTCTTCTGATGATCAGGAAAATCCAGCAAATCCTTTGGATATCTTGTCTGATGCGCTTAAATCTGCATTTGGTCGTGCAACTTTTGTGATGTCGATTGAATTACATGAAGAGAAGAAATTGGCACGTGCGAATGTTATGCATGTTATGGATTCTATTCAAACCAAAGGATTTTATATCCAATTACCACCAGAAGGGTTAATCAACCCAAATGCAGTTGAACCAGAGGGGTTACGCGGTGCGTGAAGATCAATCAGGAATATGGGCTCAATTTTTATCAATGCTGGATTCAATTCCTGAAGACAGTATTGCCATCGCAGTTTATGTTCTTGGTACATTGATCATTCTGTGGTGTTGGTATTCTATTGCTAAGCGTTTACCTTCACCACTTGGCGGAATTAGTTGGGTATTGGTTTTTGCAATACTTGCAACGCCGACCGTGTCTGAAGGACCTAATTCTGCTATTGCACCTGCAATTTTTGGTTTGATCTTTGGTGTGCTCACTAAAGACTCACCATTGATCTGGTCTAACTTTTCGCTGATTGCATTTGTGGTTGGGATTGGTTTGGTGGCTGGATTTTTTTGGTCAAAATACATCACAAATAAAAAATCAGTGCAAAAAAGCACGCAAACGAAAATTTCGACTCCACTTTAAATAACAATAAGGTTAGAACATGTCTGCAGATGCTCAACAATTTTCTGGTACAGATCAGTACATTGCGACTGATAGTCTTAAACTTGCTGTTAAAGCAGCACGTGCACTCCAAAAACCATTACTTGTCAAAGGTGAGCCTGGTACAGGTAAAACATTATTGGCAGAGCAAGTTGCACAGAGTTTAGGACTTAAGCTGATCACGTGGCACATTAAATCGACGACTAAAGCACAGCAAGGTCTATACGAATATGATGCTGTTTCACGTTTACGTGATAGCCAGTTAGGTGATGAGCGTGTTTATGACATTAAAAACTATATTAAACCGGGGAAATTGTGGGAAGCATTTACCGGTGAAGAGCGTTGCGTTTTATTAATTGATGAAATTGATAAGGCGGATATCGAATTCCCAAATGATTTACTTCATGAATTGGATAAAATGTCATTTTTCGTTTACGAGACAGGTGAAACGATTACTGCAACACAACGTCCAATCGTGATTATCACTTCGAATAACGAAAAAGAACTTCCTGACGCATTTTTGCGTCGTTGCTTCTTCCATTATATTGAATTCCCTGATGAAGCGACTATGCGCGACATCATTGCAGTACATTTTCCACGTATTTCAACTTCTTTAGTGAATGAAGCACTGCAAGTCTTCTTTAAATTACGTCAAGTACCGGGTTTAAAGAAACCACCTTCGACTTCAGAGTTGATAGATTGGCTGAGTCTACTTATGGCTGATGATATGCCCGAAGATGTACTGCGTAATCACGACAAATCGAAATCAATACCACCGCTGTATGGCGCATTGATCAAAAATGAACAAGATGTACAGTTGCTTGAACGCCTTGCATTTATGGCACGACGTTAAAAGGTGACGACCCATGTTCGTAAGATTATTTTATACCTTGCGAAAATACGGAATACCCGTAACGACGCGTGAACTTATTGATTTAAATGAAGCAGTAAGCCAAGGTCTAGTCTTTGCAGATCAAGATGAATTTTATCAACTCGTTAAAACCATCATGGTTAAAGATGAGCGATTCTTTGATAAGTTTGATCGCGCAATAAAAGATTATTTTGAAGGTATTCAGACTTTTGATTTGGATGATCTGCTAGGTAAGTTGAACCAGATTCCTAAAGAGTGGTTGGATCTGGAATTACTCGAGAAACATTTAACGCCTGAACAGCGTGAAGCACTTGAAAAAGCGGGTTCGCTTGAAGAGCTCATGAAAATGCTGGAAGAGCGTTTACGCGAACAGCATAAAAAGCATCAAGGTGGTAATCGTATGATTGGCACTGGAGGAACGTCTCCTTTTGGTGCTTTTGGTGATCATCCTGAAGGAGTGCGTATTGGTGGACCGGGTCGTAAAAAATCTGCAGTTAAAGTATGGGAACAGCGTAAGTACCAAAATTTAGATGATGAACAGATTTTAGGCACACGCCAAATGCAAATGGCATTACGTCGTTTACGTAAATTTGCACGTCAAGGCGCTGATGAAGAGTTAGATATTAATCAAACAATTCGTGAAACAGCCAAACAGGGTATTTTAGATGTTCAAATGGTACCTGAACGCCGTAACCGCATTAAAGTATTGATGTTATTTGATGTTGGTGGCTCTATGGATGCGCATATTGCCCAATGTGAAAAGCTATTTAGTGCTGCTAAGACTGAATTCAAAACACTTGAATATTTTTATTTCCATAACTGTCTGTATGATTATGTTTGGAAAGATAATCATCGCCGTTCCTCTACAAAAATGAATACTCAAGATTTGTTCAACACCTATGGTAAAGATTACCGTGTGATTGTTGTAGGCGATGCGAGTATGGCACCGTATGAACTACGTTCAGCTGGTGGCTCAGTTGAGTATATGAACGAAGAAGCGGGAGAGGTTTGGCTACGACGTTTAAGACAGCATTATGAAAAGACGGCTTGGCTGAATCCAGAAGTGGAAAAATATTGGCATTACACGCAAACCATTAGTTGGATTAAGCAAATATTTGAAGATCATATGTATCCGATGAGCCTTAAAGGGATCGAAGATATGACCAAATATTTATCTCGATAGTGATCTTAAGCCATCGTCAATTCAATTTGAGTGAATGAATACTTAGTAAGTAGTACTAAGTTAGTTTTAAAATTAAGCGTTAAATAAGTGACGTAATTCTGTGTAGGGGATTGGAATGCAACATCAAATCAATGGCATCGCTTTACCAAATGAAGAAGGCTTCTTTGGTGAATATGGTGGTCAGTTTATCCCACCACATTTAAAAGCAGCGATGGATGAAATCAATGTCACATACGAGGAAATTCGCCATACAGCAGAGTTTCAAAATGAATTGGCTGATCTGTTTGCGAATTATGTTGGTCGTCCAAGTCCGCTGTATCATGCAAAACGTTTGTCTGAACAGTTGGGTGGGGCGCAAATTTACTTAAAGCGTGAAGATCTTAATCATACGGGTGCACATAAAATTAACCATTGTTTAGGCGAAGCGTTGCTTGCTAAATATATGGGTAAGAAGAAAGTAATTGCTGAAACTGGTGCAGGTCAGCATGGTGTAGCATTAGCAACCGCTTGTGCATTGGTTGGTATTCCATGTGAAATTCACATGGGTCAAGTGGATATTGAGAAAGAGCATCCGAATGTGGTTAAGATGAAAATCTTAGGTGCAAATTTGATTGCTGTGACACGTGGTACAGCAACTTTAAAAGATGCTGTTGATAGTGCATTCGATGAATATTTGAAAGATCCAGATAGTTTTATTTATGCCATTGGTTCTGTGGTTGGTCCGCATCCATTCCCTAAAATGGTTCGTGACTTCCAAGCGATTATTGGTGATGAAATTAAAGTACAAACCAATGAGCGTTTCGGTACAAACCCAGACTACATTGTTGCTTGTGTAGGTGGTGGGTCGAATGCGATGGGTGCTTTCACAGCATTTTTAAATGAGCCGAATGTAAAATTGGTGGGTGTTGAACCTGCTGGTCTTGGCTTAGATACAGATATGCATTCTGCAACATTAACATTGGGCAAACCAAGTCAATTACATGGTATGGCGTGTTATGTACTTGAAGACGAAAATGGTGAGCCGTTACCAGTACATTCCATCGCTTCAGGTCTGGATTACCCAGGTGTAGGTCCACAGCACAGTTTCTTGAAAGATTTAGGTCGTGCTGAATATTCAACTGCTTCAGATCAAGAGTGCTTAGATGCATTTATGACATTATCGCGCGTTGAAGGTATTGTTCCTGCTTTGGAAAGTTCACATGCAGTCGCATGGGCGATTCGTGAAGCACCAAAGATGTCTAAAGATATCAATATTGTTGTGAACTTGTCTGGACGTGGTGATAAAGATTCTGACTATGTTGCTGAAAAATTAGGATTACACTAATTTGATAAAAGCCCAGTATTTACTGGGCTTCATTATATTTAAAAATAAATAATGAAAAAATTTAAACCGAAAATTTTAGATCAAGAGGTAGTGCTTTAAAAACGGCAATTGAGAATTTTAAATATAATTATCAAACACTAAGTAAATTTATTCCAATATTAGCAGGCAGTATATATCCATTGAGAATGATACTGCGATTGCTTTGCATAGTAGAAAGAAACGTAACTACGGGTGTAAGAAATAGATTAGCCACCGTCGATAATCGTAAATAATTAATCTTACGTTAGTTTTGAATGTAGGGCTGCTGAGGGTGATCCTGATGATGCTCTAGTCGCTTGTGACTGTGATGATATCCATTTGCAGCAACTGTTCAAGGGGCAGCCAATGATTTAAATCAGTTTGAGGCATCAGTAAGAAAAATTTTACCTGGTGATAATAGAAGTTCTGGATCAAAATTAGGTACTTTTTATTTGCAAGAAAGAGTTTTAGATCATGAAGAATTCTGTATCGATTTAGATTGAAATGCGCCTTGGTCGGGTAGTTAATTCATCATAACTACCCGATATTTTTAAAAGAGATAAAATCAAGTGGAAATAATAAATCAAAAAGATATAAATTTTTTTGCACATTCAATTAAAGAAAATCTTCGCCAAATGCCTTTACTTCATTTGACAGAAACAATTCCATTAGATCAGAGTCTAGGTCGTAAACTTGCAGAAGATGTATATTCACAAAAAGATTATCCAGAGCTTGAGCAAGCTTCGGTAGATGGTTTGATATTGAATATTCAAGGAAATATTGTATCTATAGAGCAATTTAATGCTTTAGATCGCAAGACGATTGGTCGTTTAGGCTTAGGCGAAAATCCGTATATTCCAAAAAATAATCATGATTTTATTAGCCCAATTACGAGTTACCGAAAAATCGGCTCCATTGCAAATACTGTGATTAGCGAAGAACAGCATGATCAATGGAAACATGCAGTGCTTTGTGAAACAGGTAAAACTGAAAAGGTTCAAGATATTCAAAAAGGTTTGGGTCTCATTCCGATAGGATCACTGTATAAGAAAGGTCAGATTGTGCTGAATAAAAACAGCATTATTTCTCATTCTAAAAAGGCGTTGCTCAAACAGGCTGGAATATCAGAATTGAGCGTATATAAAATGCCTAAGCTGGCAGTGCTTAAGGTGAGTTATGATCTTGAGTATTTCAATAATGATCTCGAGTTTGATTATATAAAAAATTGTATGAGCAGTTGGGGCTTTAATTTTGATGTGTTGAATATTAAGCCATGTGCATTAATGAAACCTCTGAAATTTCGATCAATATCACTGATTTTTCAAAGAAAATTGATGAAATTCTTAAAGAATACGACTACGTAGTGGCATGTGGACTACCATCTCAATTTTATTTTAGACAAATTGGTCTAAATCGACTCTCTGGTCAAGGTCTTGTACCAATAAAGTATGGTATACCTTCCGATCATAAAGATTATATCGTTGGGAGCGGATATACCTTATTTAAAAGTAGAATAAAAAAGAGTCCAACTGTTCGAGAATATAATGATGATGGATGGTATATAGGTAATAGGGAAATCGTGTACGAAGATTACCCAATGATCAGTTTTTTTACCAGGGCATATCCTTGATGTCATCATCAATATGCATGTTTATACTAAACCCCATCTTTATCATCGTGTCTATGCGGAAGCTGTATTACCAGAATGGAAGTTAGGGATATTGACTGAAGATTTTACAATGAAAGCGAGTCGTGCAGTCGCTTATTTATGGGCGCAAAGTTTTGTGGTGAGCTATGAAGATCCACGTTGGCCAAAAGTTCATAGCATTCCTCAGCTAAAAATTTTAAATATTAAAGATCGCCACCATCCTGAACAATTAAATATTTTTAACGAAAGTAACTGTATTATCCCTGTGATGAAAAATATGGAAGATGTTGAAGAAATAAATTTTAAAGCAGGGGACTATTTTTATTTTATTGAGATTTGATATAGCTTCTTAATAATTAGACCTCTTTCATAACGGTGTTTTAATTAAACGTTAAAATTCATAAGCATTTATAGTGCTTGTCTTCTGCTTTAAGTTTTATGGCGCTTATTTGATTAAAAAGGAAGTTTAAACTTAAAAGCTGGTGATTATGTTTATTATTTAGAGATTTAAGTCTTAGGTTATAAAAAATATCAATAAAGTAGAACTAGAAATATGAATATTATTAATAGTGGAGAGATTACGTATTTCTCTGAAAATTCTCATAATATCAATCGTGCTTATCCTAAGTTCAATGAGGCAGAAATTATTAGTTTAAATGATAGTGTGGGCCGAAAACTTGCTGAGGATGTATACTCAAAGTTAGATTATCCTGAAACAGAACAAGCCGCATGTGATGGATATATGATGAATATTCATGCTGATATTACATCGCTTGATCAATTTCGGCAGATTGATCTAGAGGGGATGGAAACTGTTGGGCGCCTTATTTCTGGGGAAGACCCTTATGTATTGAAATCAGAAAAAGAATATGCATACCCTATCAGTGCATTTAGAAAAGTAGGTTCGATAGCAAATACAGTTATTCCTACTGATGAGTATTTACAATGGTCTTTAGCCCCAACTTTAAGAAAAATCAAACCTCAAGGTGCCCACAATATTAAACAAGGTAGTGGTTTAATTCAAATTGGTGCACATTACAAGAAAGGTCAGTTGCTTTTAAAAAAATATGACATTATTAGCAAATCAAAAAAAGCTTTGCTGAAACAGGCCGGTATAACTCAAGTTGTCGTTTATAAAAATATTAAAATAGTCATTTTATATTTAGGATATGAACTCGAATATTTAAATTTTAATTTAGAATTCGATTATATAAAAGATTGTTTGGATAGTTGGGGGTATGAATATGAAGTTATTAAGCTTAAACCATACCATAGTGCAAAAGCAGAGAATTCCTCAAGTATTTCAACTGATTTTATTGAATTTCAAAAGGAAAAAGATCGTATTATTAAAGAGTATGATTATATTGTTGCTTGTGGTTTAACAATGCAAAGTGATTTTGCAAATTGTGGCTTTAATAAAATTTTAGGCTCTTTTCGAAAGTTTAACGAGTCTTTAGGGAGTCTATTATCTCGAGATGGCTACGTCAGTCCTCCATCATATTATCATTTAGCCAGTAGGCATGGACCATCAAAGGTCGAATCAGTTAAGGTATTTGATGATAATGGGAGACAAATAGGAATCAAATCATTACAGCATGACAAAGAAACGATTATTAGCTATGTACTGGGTTATATTCTCGAAGTGATCATAAATATGAATCTCTATGTTAAATCGAGTATTAGTCGACGTTTATATGGACAGCCTAGTTTACCTGAATGGAAAATAGGTCAATTGACTAAGGATTTTGATTTATTACAAGATACTAAAGTACTTTGGGGGCAGTATCATTTTTTTAATGATGATCAATTAACATCAAAGGCAAGTGGTTTTGATCAAAATTTACCGACTAAAGCCAAGCTTTATAATATGCCTCAAATTAGTATTTTAAATATAAAAGATCCTAATCCAGATCAAATTAGTTTTATGCAGGATTGTAATTGTTTCATTCCGATTTGGCGAACTTCGAAAAAAGAAAGTTTAAATTTAAAAGCTGGTGATTATATTTATTACTTAGAAATATAGTTTGCAGGAATGTATCAGTAAAGCCCTAGTTGGGGCTTTACTGTGTATTAAAATCAACCAGAAATATATTGTTGTAACTGATCAATTAACTTTCGTTGATCTTCCATGGTCGCTTTAACCAAATCACCAATAGAAACAATGCCCACTAAGCTGTCGTTTTCAATGACAGGTAAATGGCGTATATGCTTGTCAGTCATTAAAGCCAAGCACTCATCTACTGTATGAGTTCGCGTCACAGAAAGTACTTGAGAAGTCATAATTTCAGCTACAGTGGTGTGATCTGAAGTTCGTTGCATCAATGCAATTTTACGTGTGTAGTCACGTTCAGACAAAATACCCACAACCTTGTCAGCGTTTGTCACGATGACTGCTCCAATCCCTTTATTTCCCATAAGAGTAATCGCTTCGAGTACCGTCGCTGTAGGTGAAATGGTTGAAGTTTCTATGCTGACTTTTTCTTGAAGAACTTGGGCTACTGTTGTCATGATTCCCTCACTTGTCTTTATGTTCTACTTATCTTTTTAATAAACTGAATATCGCTGAAATGCAATAAATAATATTTGACGTTATTCATAGGCAAAACTAGATCAGCTGTCGGCAGATACTCGGTGACTCAATGTCATCATTGAATATACAAGCAAATTAACATGAATTAAATCGCATTTATTTGAACGGAGTGGTCAAAAAAGAAAAATCGCATATGTTCAGTGGTGAGTTTAAAACGCTTGGATTTTTGACTAAATAAGGTTGGAGACACCTTAAAGCGCGTTAATGTTGGCAATAGCGAATCTTCGAAGTCAGTAGGTGTGATTTTCTTGGGCACATAATGAGGCCAGTGCTTTTTTGCATATTGATAAGCATGTAAAGAGCTGAGCCAAAAAGGAAAAATATATTCTTTCTGATCTTGTTTAATCGCCCAACCTTGGACTTGTGGATTGTAAAGTCCCCATAATACGCCACAGTACATCATGGTCTTGAGTATCGAAATTTTCAAAATATAATCTTTAGCTACAGGGTTAAGCTTTATATATTTTTTCATGTTCTTAAATTAGATCGATTAAAGTGGTCATGATTATCTTAATGCCTATTTCTTAAAGTTTAGTTGCAATAGCATATTTAATCGTAAGTAATTATTATTCGAAAAAAGCAATTAAGCTGATAAGGGGATATTTGGAACAATTAATAACAATAAAAGAGGGTATAAAAAAACGCCACCTAGGTGACGTTTCATTATGCTTGCATGGTGGCCATTTGTTGCCAATATTGTGCTTTCAGTGAATCACGTTCTACACGGAAACCTTGGATGTATAGTTCTGCAAGGAACATAGCTGCTTTACCATGACCTGCACGTGCAGCATGCTCTAATTCATCAATAGCATTTGAAAAGTTCATTTCAAATTGGATTGTATTTACAGCATTCGCATATAGATGCTCTAGATCTTGCTGAGAGAATTGTTTAATCATATTAAACTCCTATTTTCTAATTATGATATGTCTTACTACTTAGTTTGAACGCTTGCCTACATTTTAAAACGTTCGATTCTTACAACTTTGCTTGATTTACCAGTTTATTACTTTACGAATAGTCTTCAATTTACGCCAACACTCACTTTACTCATTACAACAATCGTTATAACTTTAATTGCTTATATCTCCGCCTACCTACACATCTAAACATCGTTCACTTGAACCATGTTTTACCGCTTTTGACCTGTTGGTCTAAAAATCAATATAAAGAAGTATTGTTAAACTAATATTACAAATCAGTTCACTTGTCAACTAATTGAAAATAATATTTGTATACATATTTAATAAGATGTATAAATTTTAAACATGATCATGAAGGTTTATGATGTAGTAACAGGGAAAAGGAGCGTATGAAATGACACATACAATAGATGGATTTAATTTGGATGTTCCACCAGTACAATCTCAAGTGATTGCATTGGCTCAATTTCACCGAAAACAACTGGATGATGCGATTTTTCATCAAGAAATTCACTTGGGAAAATACTGCCTTTCACAGCGTAAGCGTATTTTAGATTTCGCCAGAGAGCTTCCGCCTGAACAGAAAGCCACCTTTTATCAATATTATGATGGTGAACTGAAACGGATCGCTGATGATGACGAGTTACATCCGCCACATTCTGAAGGTGGTTTAAGTGTATTTACGATTTTCTTAGCGTTAGGCATCATTGCATTAATTTTATACTTTGCTGTGATTCGTTCTATGGTGAATTAGATTAAAATCAGATATAGAGAATGAGATAAGCTCTTTATCTCATTCTGTTTTTTGCATTTTTTTAAAAGCTTATCTTTCATTCATTATCAAATAAACTGAATTGAATCACGAGATGAATTTCAGCATGAAGATTGATAATAATTTGAAATAAAGCCAAATACTTTACTCATAACGACATTCGTTTACGGTTAAAGCTTTTTTTTTTCGGTTAGCATGATTAAACTACTTTGAATTAGAGGTAGTACATGCTCCATATCAAAGATTATTTTCAACGTTTAAAATTAAAAGTTCAGCCTGAACATGCATTAAATGCGGTCATTTTTAGCATTATTTTAGTGGTTATCGCCATTTCTTTTTTTGCTGCGCGTTATCCTGTTAGCTCTGAACAATATTTTAAAATTCAAAAGCTTGCAATTCAGCAGTCATTTCCTGAAACTCAAAATATGGCACATCAGATGCTAATGCAAGATAAAATCTGCGTGGTTGATTTTTATCGTCTAATGCATGCACAGCACTATGAGTCTTCACGAATTCAAACATATCCTGCTGAAGCTCAGGATGATGAATAATTCACTTTGCTATTCAGATATGCTGTTATCAAATACGTGAATTGTATTTAAATTAACCATATAGATGAATCAATTTAGTTATACATGAAAATATATTATTGTGTCGTATTTGGATTTAGGTTTTGATTGAGCGTCTTCTTCAACTCATCTTGATCTAAGGTGTTTGCCACGATCACAATGGTTAATTTATCTGCATGTAGATGTTTTTTAATCGCAGATTGAAGTTGATTCAAGCTTAAGCTATTTATTTTCTTTTGGTAAATATTTAGATAATCCGTAGGTAGTCCATAAAAAGCAATTGCAGCGATTTGTGCGTTGATATTGGCATTACTGCTAAATGTCATAGGATAGGCATAGAGCATACCTTCTTTAGTTTCATTGAGCTGTTGCTGTGTGATGGGTTGAGTTATAAAGTTTGCAAGACTTTGATGGGCAACTTGGATACTTTCCATCAATTTATCTTGTTGTGTCGAATAGCTTAAACTAAAAACACCTGCAACCTGTGTCGTGGTGAGCATGCTAGAGGCACTATAGGTTAAACCACGTTTTACGCGTAATTCTTTAGATAGAATTGAGTTGAAACTACTGCCACCAAAAATACGATTTGCGACCTCAAGTGCTACACGATCTGGATGGTTTCTAGAAATCCCTAAATGTCCCATGGTGATATAGGCTTGGCTAGATTGGTGGGGAATAAATGAAATATTAAAATCGTTTGACTCGATCGGTTCTGCAATGGCTTGAGCAGCACGACCTTGGGGGAGTGCTTGAGCGATGAGATTTGAAATTTTTGTGGCTTGAGATGCACTTAGATCGCCAGTGATTGCAATATTTGAGTTTTGAGCGACAAGCAGTTGATTGCGGAACTGCTGTAATAATTCAGGACTAATCTTACGAATACTTGC
The DNA here is from genome assembly GCF_059515925.1 of Acinetobacter sp. CY81. NCBI lineage: Bacteria > Pseudomonadati > Pseudomonadota > Gammaproteobacteria > Moraxellales > Moraxellaceae > Acinetobacter > Acinetobacter sp. CY81. Next base: position 105,091 of record NZ_JCAKNC010000007.1, on the reverse strand, counting down.
GTGTGTTCCGACACTAGGTTCCGCATAGGGGTGTTGACCATAGAGAGCTCGATAAAATCGAATATTCATCAATCGGCTTGGATTTTCTTGAACTTGTTTTTGACCGAGTTTAGTGTTGCTAATGACTAAATTGAGTCCTGAATGATTAAAGTTCGATTTTTGAATTACGTGCAAAAGTAAACTGAGTGCAGCATTTAGTTTTTCAGGTTCAGACAATACGCGTAATCTGACAATAAACATATCTCGATGTGCACTGACATTGACCTTTGCACCAAGGCTTTCAAAGGTATTGTTAATTTGTTTGGCAGTATATTGATCAGTGCCTTCAAGCATGAGTTTAGCCGCCATGTTGGCTGTGCCAAATAAACCTTGACCCAAAGTCTCATCTTGCGCTGAACCTGCGTTGAACGTGAGTTGTATATCAACGATTGGAAGATCATGCGTTTCTACAAATAAAGTTCTGACTTTGAGTGCATTATTCAGTTCTTGTACGAATGGAGTTTGAGTTTCTTGTCGCGCTTTTAAGTTTTTTAAACTTTGTAAATTTTTAAGTGAGCGAATAGGGCTAAAATCAGGGGTTAATGATTCCTCACTGATCTGTTCAATATCTGCATGACTCATGTGACTAAATGTACTCAAAATCAAAGTACTCAGACTGATTCGTAAGATAAGAGAGAGCTTTTGAGTGTTCATTGAATATCCTGATGAGTCATAATTTATGGCTTATAAGCCGTGTTTAAAAGCGATTTGTTCAACATTATTCTTCGCTTTGTTATTTCAATTTTCTAATTTAAGCATGGTATTGATTTAAGCCTCATTCATCAGCTTGAATCTACATTTATATTTACATTCACATTTATTGGGCTGATTCAGGCATCAGATGAAGCACGCTTAAGTTTTCACGAACAAAATAAATATTAGCAATTCGTTTTAAGTCTTCTGAAGTTACGGTTTGGTAATGTTTAGGTAATTGATCGAGTAGTCGATAATCAATGCCATTCACAGCCAATTGACCGATCATTTTGGCTTGACCTGCGATGTCGTCTTGGCTGTAAACCAAATTAGATACGAAATTGGATTTTACACCATCAAGTTCAGCGACATTGACCAGTTCAGTTTTAAAGAGATCCATTTCAGCTTGAACATTTTTTTGTGCGGTTTCTAAACTGACATTTTCAGCAGGGATCGCAGAAATAATAAATAAGCTATCTCCACGATTATAAGGGTCATAGCTGACATTAATCGAAGTCAATACTTTACGATCACGAACCAAACGGTCTTGCAGTCTGGAAGAAATTCCACCATCCAATAAAGATTGGATGATAGTCAGTGCATACGCATCTTGAGGATTTTTGGATGTATTTAAAGATTTAACGTTCCATGCCATATATAAATTAGGGATTTGAACAGGCATATTCATTTCTAATTGGCGATAACCGAGTCGATCAAATTCAAGTACGTCATTCCGTTGTGGTAAATCTCGTTTAGGAAGCGCACCAAAGTATTTTTCGACTTGTTTTAACGTGGCTTCAGGATTGACGTCACCGACAATCACTAAAGTCGCGTTATTTGGCGTGTACCAACGTTGATACCAGTCTTTGAGGTCTTGAAGTTGAATATTGTTTAAATTTTTCATTAACCCAATCACAGGTTGGCGGTAATGACTGGTGGGATAAGCAATCCATTTAAATCGCTCAAAAGCAAGATTCCGTGGATTATCATCTGTGCGTTGACGCCGTTCTTCCATGACGACTTTGATTTCAGGTTCAAAATCCTGCTGTCGTAGCATTAAATTATGCATACGATCTGCTTCAAGTTCTAATGCAAGTGGAAAATATTGCTTTGGATAGAGCTGATAATAATTGGTGTAATTGGTTGAAGTGAATGCGTTGATACTTCCACCAAAATTTCGACTGAGTCGAGTGAATTCATCGTTGGGTACTTTTTGTGTGCCTTTAAACATCATGTGTTCTAGGACGTGTGATATTCCAAGAACATTGCCTGATTCATCGGCACTGCCAACCGCATACCAAATTTGACTGAGTACGATTGGAGCGCGATGGTCTTCACGAATAATGACACGTAGACCATTAGAAAGCGTCGATTCAACTGTGCTACGCGAGACATTTGATTGACTCTGTGCTGTGGTGTGGGTTGATATGATTAGGGCACTAGAGATTAAGCAGAGCTTGAGTAATAAACTTGTACAGTGTGTGGCGTATTCTGAATAAAAAAATGTTTTTTGAGATTTTAAAATACCCACAAATTCTCCAAAACGCATTAATTTTAGACTATTTTTAAAAAATATGAGCACTATTGCAAGTGGGTCTTGTTGCATTTTGGTTTGCACGTTTAAAAGTGTCATTACAGCAAGAAATCAATGTATTTTATGCTAAACTTCATTCTTTTAATCGCTATGCTTTTCAAGGAATCGGCATGCAAGAACAGCAAAATAAATTCTTGATTGATGCGGATATCGGTGATGATGATGTCACTTTACCGAGTTTGCCCGCCGTTAATGTGCCTATTATTGAAAATAATAAAGTAGCTTCAGCTACACAGACTTCTGCACAGAGCACTTCAATTGAACAAAGTGGTTCAATTTCACAAAGCAATGACACTCAAAACATTCAAGATGATGAACCTAAAAAAGGTGGTTTCTTCAGTCGAATGAAAGAGGGTTTAAGTAAATCTCGTAAAAACTTAGCGGATGGAATGGTGAACATTCTGATCGGCGGGAAAGAGATTGACGATGAACTTTTGGAAGAAGTTGAAGAACAGCTTTTGGTTGCAGATATTGGTGTAGAAGCGACTAAAACGATTATTACCAACTTAACTGAACGTACAGCACGTGGCGATTTGATTTATTCACATTCACTTTATAAAGCTTTACAGGAAGAGTTGGTTGCTTTACTTGCACCTCGAGTTAAGCCACTGCATATTGATCCAGCGAAAAGTCCTTACGTGATTTTAGTGGTGGGTGTAAACGGTGTAGGTAAAACGACAACCATTGGTAAACTTGCGAAACGTTTACAAGGCGAAGGTAAGAAGGTGATGCTTGCTGCGGGCGATACATTCCGTGCAGCAGCGACTGAACAACTTCAAATTTGGGGTGAGCGTAATAACATTGCTGTCGTTGCTCAGGGTCATGGTGCGGACAGTGCTTCGGTTATTTTTGATGCATTTGAAAGTGCCCGTGCCAAAGGCGTTGATGTGTTGATTGCTGATACAGCTGGTCGTTTGCATAACAAAGGTCATTTGATGCAAGAGTTGACCAAAGTTAAACGTGTAATGCAAAAAATTGATGCGACTGCGCCTCATGAAGTGATGCTCGTGGTTGATGCAGGCACAGGGCAAAATGCGATCAACCAAGTTGAAATGTTCGATGAAGCAGTGGGTCTGACAGGTTTAACGATTACTAAATTGGATGGTACGGCAAAAGGTGGAGTATTGTTTAATATTGCCAGTCGTACGCATGTGCCAATTCGATTTATTGGTGTGGGTGAGAAGATTGATGACTTACGTCCATTCTCAGCAAAATCATTTGTAGCAGCATTATTTGAAACTGATAAATAACATTTATTCTCACGATATTCTTTAAATAGAAAGAGTGTGTAAAAGTTGATTTAGAGTCCAAAATCTCAAAAACCTTACTAAATGTAAGGTTTTTTTGTTTTTAGTGGTTTAATCGTTTTAATAACAACCAAATTTCCGCCTTGAAACCTGATAAATAAAGGGATTCAGATTAAAATGAGACCAATTATTAGTGTCTTATTTTTTTGTTTTGGGGAAGTGATATGGCAATATTGACACGTCTAGGTAAAGTATTAACCACCGATATCATGGGTGAATCACGCCAGAAAAAAAATGAGAGTGCGATTCATGATAAAGACTTACTTCACTTCATGAAACAACGCCGTACTTTTAATCGTTTAGGTAAAAAAGTGATTTTTAGCCGAACGTATTTAAACAACTTAATTAAAGAAGCAGTTCGTTGCTGTCCTTCGGCTTTAAACTCTCAAAGTGTACGTGTGGTTATTTTGACAGATGATGCGCATTTCAAATTTTGGCATATGGTGAAAGAGGTACAAAAACAGATTTTGCCTGCGCATATTGCGGAAAGTGCCATTCTCAAAATTGAAAGCTGTACCGATGCATTTGGAACAGTATTGTTTTTTGAAGACCAAGATGTGATTAGTGCATTGCAAAAGAAAAAACCGCTACAGGCGCATGATTTTGTATTGTGGTCAGAGCAAACTTCAGGCATGGCACAATTCGCAGTGTGGACGGCAATCTCAAGTGTAGGATTAGGTGCGTCTTTACATCATTATAATCCAGCCATTAATGAACAAACCATAAAAATGCTGAGCTTACCTGAATCGTGGGAATTTAAAGCGCAGTTGACGTTTGGATCAACTCACGAAAGTCCAAAAGATAAAGAGCAAGAAGAAGATGAAACCATGTTTAAGGTTTTTAATACGCTGTAATACGTTATCTTCAGTGGTTTAAAACTTTAAATGATAGATAAGCATAGACATTGAAATGATGGCTAGAAATCATTGAAATAGATCCAAAACCGAGGCATAAGCTTCGGTTTTTACGTTCATGTTCTAAATTTAGAACACATTGTTATAAAGAATGTGCTGACGTTTTATTTAAATCTCAATATGATGTGTTTATTGAATTGACCAATTATCAAAAATAAGGAAACACCCATGTCATTTTTAGATCAAATCAAACAACGTCGTACCATCTATGCCATTGGTAAAAATGTAACTTTAGAAAATTCAAAAATTGAATCAGTGATTCAAGAAGCTGTTAAACAAAGCCCATCTTCATTTAACTCACAAACTTCTCGTGTTGTGACTTTATTTGGTCAATCACATGATCAATTTTGGGATATCGTATTAGAAACTTTACGTAAAATTGTGCCGGCTGCTGCGTTTGAGGGGACAAGCGGTAAAATTGCAAGCTTTAAAGCGGGTCATGCAACTGTTTTGTTCTATGAAGATCAAGATGTTGTTAAATCTCTTCAAGAACAATTTGCTTTATATGCAGATAACTTCCCAGTGTGGTCAGAGCATTCAACAGCAATTGCTCAGTTTGCGGTGTGGACTGCTTTAGCAGAACATAATATTGGTGCGTCATTACAGCATTACAATCCAATCGTAGATGAAGAAGTTGCTTCAACATTTGATATTCCTGCAAACTGGAAATTACGTGCACAACTTGTTTTAGGTTCAATTGAAGCTGGAGCGGGCGAAAAAACATATATTGATGATGCTGTTCGTTTTAAAACGTTTAACTAATCATCATATTGATCAGTTTCGAAAAATAAGAAAGGATGCATATGCATCCTTTTTTTTGACTCATTTTTTTGCTGTTTTGACACAGGGTAAAAGAAACAGCTTTTTAAATCGTCATGAAAGTGTCATCAATTCGTAGCATAGTGCTAACAAATTGAATTGTTTAATAGAACAGATATGAACTCAGCAAAAAAAACAGTAAAAAGTTTAGTGAAAGTCAATGCTTTAGCTTTGGTTGCTTCACTGAGCCAAAATTTATATGCAGCAAGTACGATTACTGCACCTGACGAGATTGTGATTGTTGGTATTAACGATCAAGCGATAAAATCTAGTTTATTAAAAAAATCAAAAGAATATAAAGTTAATCCAGGTAGATTGAGTTTGAGTGTGCGCTACCAAGCCTATTTTGAAGATAATCTCAATCGTCATGATATTGTGAAATCAGATGTTTTGCGTTTAGATGTTCCTCAAATTCAAGATAATCAACGTTATGTATTGAAATTGATTAATGCGCCAAAAGATCATGACGATGCAAAAAAATATGCAGAACAACCGATGATTGCATTATTTGATCAAAATAATCAGCAAGTTGTTCAAGAGTTGAAAATGTCCAATCAGCCAAGAAATTCGATACTTGGTGGGCTATTTAGTGATTCTGTAGATTTAACTCAAGCTCAGGCTACACCGACTAATGATTCATCCGTAGTCACTCGTCAAACTGTAAAAACTCAATCATCAACAGGGGCTCAACCTGTAACTGCTCAAATAGCAGTTAAACAAACGTCAACTCAACTAGCTAATGTACAATCTGTCGATCAACATATGATTCAGCTGTGGCAGAATGCATCAAAAGCTGAAAGACAGAAATTTATGACATGGTTGGCGGAGCAATAACATCTACACTGAGAGTCTCAAATAGAGAACTCAAAAGTATTCTTGATGATTTGATTCAGTTATATTGAAATTTGTATAAATCACAATCAAAAATAATATGTTAAAGCCTAAGTTTAGATTGGCAGAACGGCATGATATTGCTGAATTAATCAAAATGATTAATTCAGCTTATCGAGATCAGCACCAAAATAGTTGGACCAACGAGTCGGAACTTGTCGATGGTGATCGAATTGATCATGCTCAATTAGAGTCACTTATTCAGCAACATAATCAAAAGTCATTTCATAGCATTTTTTTAGTCGTCGAGATTCACCATCAAATGAAGGATGTAATCATCGGATGTATTGTAATTGAATCGCAACAACAAGATGTGGAAATAGGGACGTTCTGTATTGCACCAGACTGGCAAAATCTAGGTTATGGCGCACAGGTTTTAAATGCAGCAGAAACTTATGCTGTAAAGATGAAACCTGATTTAAAGCAATTAGTGATGTGGGTGTTGGATGCTCGTTCAGAGTTAATCGAATTCTACACGCGTCATGGTTATGCCAAAACTGATGTTGTTGCTGACTATCCTACAGACTTGAATGTGGGAACGCCGTTGATCGAATTAAAGCTATTAAAATTGACTAAAATAGCCTAAGCAATTCATTTTTATATTTTTAGCAATTAATCTACGAATATATTTAAAATCTAGATATAAAAAGCCCTCTTTCAAGAGGGCTTTAGTTTGATCAAGGAAATAAATTGGCTATTTGACAAACCAAGTGTAATAACCAAGGATCATCAATGGCCATGCCACAAATGGGCTAAATAACCATTTCCATAACCAAAATCTTGGAATAAAACCTACGCCATGAATGAAACCACCTGAAATACCGATCATGATGTACATCATTGCACGGTGACTGTAGTTTCCTTCAGCATCGAGCATCATGGCAGGGTGGAGAAGTAAAACTGCAGTAAGTGGCAATGCCAACAGAAATGAAATGGTCATTGCTATTGTATTTGGCTTTTTAAAATCTTTTGACACCGCTACTTCTGACATTTTTTATTCCTCATCTAAATCTTGATGTTGTTCCATGTAAATTGCAGCAATGACACCTGCAAAGCACGCCATCAGAACACCGAGAATCCAAGCGAAATACCACATAAAATTTCTCCTTATTGCTTAATACAGGCTATGTGTATTTTCTTGTACGTGTTTATTGGTGATCACACCCCACATCTTGTAGTAGCACCAAGTGGTGTAGATGAGAATCAATGGAACGAAAATACATGCTGCAACTGTCATGACAGTTAAGGTATTTTTACTTGAAACAGCATCCCACATGGTCAAGCTTACTGTTGGATTTAAGCTTGATGGCATTAAGAATGGGAATAAGGCAAAACCTGCTGTTAAGATTGCACCTGTTACTGCTAAAGACGAACCTGTAAAGGTAATGCCTGCTTTAGATTTAGATGCACCCAATATAATGATCAAACCGCCAAGCGTTGCCATAATTGGCGCAATCATGGTAATTGGATAATCAGAGTAGTTGTTCATCCAACCTGGGTTAGCATTGGTCAAAACTTCTTTAGCTAGAGGGTTCGCTACACCATTGGTATCAAATGGTTGAACTAATGTATAACCTTGAATATTGCCGAAGTATAACCATGCACCTGCGCCTAAGAAGCACACTAAGAACACGATACCCATGATTTTGGTTGCTTGAGCAGAACGTGCACGTAAATCACCATCGGTACGTAGCATGAGCCAAGCACCACCATGTGCACAGAGCATAGATAAACTCACGATGCCGCAGATCAATGCAAATGGATTGAGCAGAGCAAAGAAACTACCTGTATAGGTTGAGCGTACAGTCTCATCTAAGGTGAAAGGAACGCCAAGGAACATGTTACCGAATGCCACACCAAAGACCAATGCAGGTACTGCACCACCAATCGCTAAACCCCAATCCCATGACGTACGCCATTGGGTATTTTCAAGTTTAGAGCGGTAGTCGAATCCGACAGGTCTGAGAAATAAAGCAAACAGGACTAAAAGCAGTGCCCAATACATCCCTGAGAAGGCTGTCGCGTAGACCATTGGCCAAGCTGCAAATAATGCACCACCTGCGGTAATAAACCAAACTTGGTTACCATCCCAGTGTGGGGCAATCGTATTGATTGCCGCACGACGTTCATCATCTGTTTTTCCTACGAATGGCATGATTGCCATTGAGCCCATGTCAAAGCCATCGGTCAGTGCGAAACCAATCAGTAATACACCAACGAGAACCCACCAGATGATTTTTAATAATTCATATTCGATCATGCTTGAGACTCCTCATTCGCTTTTTTAGCAGCTTCAAGTTTTTCAAAATGGTATTTACCAGTATGTAAAGAACTTGGGCCTAGGCGAGAGAATTTGATCATTAAGTACATTTCAATGATGAGCAGTACCGTGTAGAAAGATGCTAACGCAATGATAGAACCCCATACGTCTGCAGAGCTGATGGTCGAAGCAGATAAATATGTAGGTAAAACTTCACCAATGGTCCAAGGTTGACGACCAACTTCAGCAACATACCAACCTGTTTGCGCAGCAACCCAAGGCAATGGTAGTGAAATCAGAGCAAACTTGAGTAACCATGGTTTACTTTCTAAATTACGTTTAAATACGGCAAATGTAGCAAGGGCAAACAACACTAACATTAAGAAACCAGAACCAACCATTGCACGGAATGCCCAGAAAAGACTTGGTACATGTGGAATGGTGTCAGCGGCAGCAGATTTAATTTGCTCTTCTGTTGCATCAACGACATTTGGTGTGTATTTCTTCAACAGTAAGCCATAGCCTAAATCTTTTTGAGAAGCTTCAAATGCAGCCAATAGTTCAGGTGACTTGTCGCCACCACGAAGTTGCTCTAACTGTGCATAAGAGACCATACCATTACGAATGCGTTGTTCATGCTGTGTAATCAGGTCTTTAATGCCTGTGACTTCTTCAGTGGTTGACCGTGTAGCAATCAGACCCATGGCGTATGGAATTTTGACAGCGTAGTCCGTCGTCTGAGTTTCTTCATTTGGAATACCAAACAACGTAAATGCAGCCGGTGCAGGGTGTGTATCCCATTCTGCTTCGATTGCAGCCAGTTTAGTTTTTTGTACATCACCTAATTCATAGCCAGACTCATCGCCCAGTAAAATTACAGATAATGTTGACGCTAAACCAAAAATGGCAGCAATAGCAAATGAACGACGTGCAAACGGTAAATCTTGTTTTTTCAGTAAGTAATAACTTGAAATAGCCAAGACAAAGATTGCACCAGTGACATAACCTGCCGAAACGGTGTGTACGAACTTAACCTGTGCCACAGGGTTAAAAATCAATGCGCCAAAGTCAACCATTTCCATACGCATGGTTTCATAGTTAAACGCAGCGCCGACAGGGTTTTGCATCCAGCCATTGGCAACCAAAATCCATAATGCGGACATATTGGAACCAATCGCAACTAACCATGTTACAGCCAAATGTTGGAACTTAGACAGGCGATCCCAGCCAAAGAAGAACAGACCAATGAAAGTCGATTCTAGGAAAAATGCCATCAATCCTTCGATTGCAAGTGGTGCTCCGAAAATATCACCAACGTAGTGTGAGTAGTACGCCCAGTTCGTCCCGAACTGAAATTCCATGGTTAAACCCGTGGTCACACCTAAAGCGAAGTTAATACCGAACAATTTACCCCAAAATTTGGTCATGTCACGGTAGATTTCCTTACCTGTAACCACGTAAGTGGTTTCCATAATGGCAAGAAGAAAGGCAAGCCCTAGCGTAAGTGGTACAAATATAAAGTGATACATCGCGGTCATTGCAAATTGGAACCGCGAAAGATCGACCACGCTTTCAGAAATCATCAACGTGTCTCCTTGGTTGGGGAAGGACTGCCAGCGATACGCTCAGCAATTTGATTATCAAAATCTTTGGGAATGGTAGGGGCATCAAACCAAATATTTTTAATCACCATTAAAATAATCACTTTAATAATTAGAATTAATGTGATTTCTCTAACGAGATTTTTGTTTGAATTTTTGGTATTTAAGCTCATAAATAAAGCCGTGTTTTATTGATACCTTTATATTATTAAACAAAAGTAAACATAAAATAAATAGCTTAAAAATTATAAATAATAATTAATTTTATAATTAATATATATCAATAACTTAAAGTAAAAATAAATCAAAAAATATTCAAAATGTTTTCATTATAATACCCGACTAAAATGGTTAGAATTAATAATTTAAATATGACAAAAACAGTCGGATTTAATTTAAATTAATACCAACTAATTCACTCAGAATATATTTTTTAATCTTGGTTTTTATTTTTTTATTAGACAAATTAAATGGACTAAAACACTTGGGATAAATATTCTGAATTATAATATATTTATTATCAATTTAATTGATATGTGAGTTGCCACTTCAAAGAGTAAAAATGATTTACTTATTCTTTCGAAAATGTAGTGCTATTTGCCGATTTGGATGTAACATTTTTAACGAACGGCTTTTGTATGGAGATGTAGTTTATCAAGGAGTTTGAGAACTAATGATTTCATATCACTCAAATAAGCTTAACCAACGATTAAAGTCTGTCTGCTAAAGCAAAATTTGATCTGAGCTTGCTGTGTTATAGACGCATATGGTTTGATACAGATAAAACAATCTATAAGGGGAGCTATCATTTACAGGGATATAGCGTAGTCAGGAAAATCAGAGAGATTAGAGTTGATCTACGTTGAATAATTGATTGGATGGTGCGATTTTTTTCGCAATGTAATGAGATTTTTTATATCGAATCAAAAGTATTTGGGATTGAATTTCAATTTCACCAAATTCAGGTTCAACTTGAACATAGTGTAATTGACCGAATTCATCTCGAACACGTGCTTGGGCTGAAAACCCTGGGCGTGCATTTCCACTCGATACCGTTGCTAAACGTCCAAGCAGAATCGTTTTAGTTTGTTGAAAGTTAGGGCGTATGACTTGATCCAAGCAATGAATCATAAAAACAGTAAAGAATATCGCGATGATCAAAGCCGGAATGATGGCGTAGAACCAAGGCATTAACGTTTTTTGATATGCAAAACTAGTCAGTTGCAACATGTAGCCTGCAAAACTGAAATTGATGAGCAAGAATACAAAAATAAGAACTTTAGAAAATTTAACTTGCACGAGAGGCGAGTTTGATAGCCATTGTGGTGCTATTTTTTTGAGAAAGGTACTGGGTCTTAAACCGATATAATAGCCTAAAGTTTCAGCCATACTGAGCAGAATAAGCATCACAACACTTAAATGAAAAGGGATTAAGTCATATGCAAAAAACAGTTCAAGCATGGCTGATTCTCGAATTAATCTTCTAGGTAGATTCCACCGTCAGAGTGAACTTTGATATTCACTTTTTCAAGGGTATCGCCTTGGCATGGACCAGAAATACACAGACCTGTTTCCACTTCAAATAATGCACCATGTGTAGAGCATTGAATGAACTCTTGATCTTGGTCGAGGAATTGGTTTTCCAAGAATTCAAGTTCTACTTGAAGGTGAGGACAGACATTCTGATAAGCGTAAAAAGATCCATCACGCTGTGTGATGAAAATGGTATCGCCATCTTCAGTGTCAAAAGCACGTGCTTCACGTTCAGGAACTTCTTCCATCATGCAAATTTTATTCATTATGCGATTTCCGTTTGGAACTCATTTAATAATTTAGCGTAATCTTTAACGTCAAGGCGTGGACCAAATTGAGAGACCACTTGACTCGAAATTAAGATAGCCAATTCAGTAGCCGTTTGTAAATCTTTACCTGCATTTAATGCATATAAAAAAGCACCTGAGAATGCATCGCCAGCACCATTCGTATCTACAGCAACGACTTTACGACCATTAACGCGAATCAAGTCATCTTTGGTTGAAACCAATGCACCATTTGCACCTAATGTAATCACAATTTGATCACTTAACGTTTTTAGTTTTTCTAATGCAGCATCAATTGTCTCGGTTTGCGTATACATTAAAGCTTCTTGTTCATTACAGAACAATAAGTCTACGCCATCGGCAATTAAATCATCTAAGCCTGCACGAGCATATTGAACCATAGCTGGATCTGACAACGTCAGTGCGATTTTTACACCATGATCACGTGCAATTTGACGTGCTTGTTTAACTGCTTCACGTGCAGTGTCACTGGTAGATAAATATCCTTCGATATATAACCATTTCGCTGTTTTTAATGGCTCAAGTTCAATCTGTTGATCTGATAATTCAGCAGTAATACCCAAATAAGTATGCATTGTACGTTCTGAGTCATCACTCACAAGAACCATACATGTACCAGTTACACCTTCACTGATTGATTTACGAGAAGTTTGGATACCTGCATCGTTCAAGCCTGCTAAATAAATTTGACCTAAGTCATCATTACCCACACGGCAACCGTAAAAAGCTTGACCACCTAGAGCGCTAAAAGCAACCGTGGTATTGGCAGCAGAACCGCCAGCAGCTTGCCCTTTATAGGCTTGCGTTTGTTGAAGATTTTCAAAAAGTTGCGCTTGAGTTTCGCCATCTGTGAGTTGCATGGTACCTTTTTGCAAATTTTGTTGAATTAAAAAGTCATCTGAAACTTTAAATTCTTGGTCAATGAGTGCGTTACCAATTGCAAAAAGATCAACAGTAGCCATGTTATCAATCACATAAAATTAAAAAGGGAAAGTTTACACGAATACTCAGATTAACTATAGTTTAGTGCATAAAATTCAAGTTTTATGACGCATATTGGTATATAAATAACGGAAAGGATTTTGCGATAAAGATTTATGAAGATTGAAATTAAACAAGTAGAAGTATTACCAAAAGCAATTTCTGAGTTGGCAAAGCAGTCAGACAAAGAAGGGTTTAGTTTTGTACATCGTTTAATTGAAGAATTTGAAAATGGTGTCAATCGCTTCGATCAGGCTGGTGAGTTCTTTTTATTGGCATATGATGGCGAAAAACTCATTGCTTGTGGCGGACTGAATCAACAGCGTAGCGAAGATGAAAACCAAAGTAAAATCGGACGTGTTCGACGTTTCTATGTGTTGCCTAAATACAGACAGCACGGTGTTGGTAAGATGCTGTTGCAGTATTTAGAGAAAAAAGCGATTCAAAACTTTTCTGCACTGTGTCTTCAAACAGATACCAAGTCTGCATCGAATTTTTATCAAAAAATGAATTATGTTTATGTACAAAATCATTCAAATTATAACTATTTTAAATATTTGATTTAGTCGTTCTCTAAACAAAGGATTAAAGCTCAAATTTTTGGGCTTTAATCATGTTTTAAGTTTTACAGCATAATTTAAGGAACAGACCTTCTGGAGTCTGTTCAATGAAAGTATTAGAACAACATCAACATACCAAACATCAAATTTCAGATTTAGTGCTGTCTAAAGTACCTGAAGTCACCTTAATTTTCTGGACCACTAAAATATTAGCAACTACTTTTGGTGAAACAGCAGGTGATGCCTTATCCATGTCGATGAATTTAGGCTACTTGCTGAGTACTTTTATTTTTGCAGCCATTTTTATGGTTTTACTGTATTTCCAGATTTCTGCTAAATCCTATAAACCTTACCTGTATTGGTTCACCATTATTGCAAGTACAACCGTTGGTACGACTTTGGCTGATTTTGTTGATCGATCACTTGGACTTGGCTATATCGGTGGAACAACCATTCTACTCAGTTTGGTATTGGCTTCGTTATTCACTTGGTACAAAGTTGAGGGGAGTATTTCTCCGCATATCGTCAATTTCCCTAGAGCAGAACTTTTCTATTGGATCACGATTACTTTTTCTCAAACACTCGGCACTGCCTTAGGGGATTGGTCTGCAGACACTGCGGGACTGGGCTATACGGGTGGAATTATCTTATTTTCAGGTCTTATTTTATTCATTGTTGGTTTATATTTTTGGACGAATATCTCTAAGACATTGTTGTTTTGGAGTGCTTTTGTCTTAACGAGACCTTTAGGGGCAGTCGTTGGTGATTTTTTAGATAAGCCAATTGCATCGGGTGGGCTAGATTTAAGCCGCTATACAGCATCTATCGTTTTATTGGTGGCTATATTTATTTGTATTTATATTGCTCATCGCAAAAACCCTAAACTCAATAACGCTTATTAATTTAATGCCTAAAATCCTCAGTAAAGACATTAACGAAATGAAAAAGCTCAATATATTTGGGCTTTTTTATTACTTATCCATTCATTTAGAGCTTAAAATAGCCTAAGCAAAATTAAAAAATGTTTTTAAAAAAATAAAAATCATCTAAAAAAATTTAACCAACTAAAATAGTATGATTAAATTTGTATAAGCCTACGATTAACAGATGAATTGTACCTCAGAGTCGGTATAATGCTTTTTATGTCACAAAACTTACATTTAGGAGCTCACATGACAGTAGATGTCACTGAAACCATTTCTCAAACTATTCATCCTGCGTTTCAGTTGGTACGTCAACACCATGTAGCCGCACTCGATATTCTGGTTACCGAATATCGTCATAAAGTCACCAATGCTGTTCATTTCCACCTTGCATCAGAGCATGATGAAAATGTTTTCTTGGTTGCATTCCGCACACAACCAATGGACTCAAAAGGTGAGGCGCATATTTTAGAACACACTGCGTTATGTGGTTCTGAAAAGTTCCCAGTACGTGATCCGTTTTTCTTGATGATTCGCCGTTCATTAAATACGTTTATGAACGCTTTTACTGCCGCAGATTGGACGGCGTATCCATTTGCGACTCAGAATAAAAAAGACTTTCAAAACTTACTTTCTGTTTATTTAGATGCGGCTTTCGCTGCCAATTTGAACCCACTTGATTTTGCTCAAGAGGGTATTCGTATTGAGTTGGAAAATGGTGAGCCTGTTTATAAAGGCGTGGTATTCAACGAAATGAAAGGTGCAATGAGTTCACCTTCAGATCAGCTCTACCATCAGCTTGCGCATCATTTATTCCCTAAAACAACCTACCACTACAATTCAGGTGGTGATCCAAAAGATATTCCTGATCTAACTTACCAAGAGTTAGTAGATTTCTATAAATCACATTACCACCCAAGTAATGCGATTTTCATGACTTTTGGTAATCAATCTGCTTA
This sequence comes from Acinetobacter sp. CY81, assembly GCF_059515925.1. NCBI lineage: Bacteria > Pseudomonadati > Pseudomonadota > Gammaproteobacteria > Moraxellales > Moraxellaceae > Acinetobacter > Acinetobacter sp. CY81. The sequence goes on along the minus strand of NZ_JCAKNC010000007.1, from coordinate 89,709 downwards.
TGAGCTTCAAGAGCAATTCGAAACCTTAGCGCTCTCTAAGTTTGAAAAAGGTCAAACCATTCATTCGATTCATGAACAGCGTTTAGCAGCACCGATTGCAGTGACTGAAACTTATGCGGTAGATGCTGAAGATCTTAAAGATAAAACGTATCACATTTTGTCATGGTTATTGCCTGAATCGAGTGACACAAAACTTCGTTTAGGTTTACGTTTAGCTGAAGGGATTCTACTCGAAGACTCTGCATCACCACTTCGTCATTACTTAGAGACCTGCGGTTATGCACAGTCTACTGGGCCAATCATGGGCTTAGATGACTCTAACTTCGAAATGACGTTCTACTGTGGTATCCAAGGATCAAATGCCGAACATGCTGAAACTTTTAAAAACGGCGTAATGGGTATCCTTGAAGAGGTTGCTTCAAAACCTGTTGATCCTGCAATGATCGATGCGATTCTTCATCAAATTGAATTGCATCAACGAGAGATCGGTGGTGATGGAACGCCTTATGGTCTGAGCTTGATCTTAAATGGTTTGGGTAGTGCGATTCACCACAACGACCCAATCGAAGTTTGGGATGTGGATGCGACCATTGAAAAAGTCAAAGAAGAATTGAAAGATCCAATGTGGATTTCAAATTTAATCAAAACACATTTGATTGATAATCCACATCGTGTACAAATGACCTTGATCCCTGATGCGACCAAATCTGCAAAAGAAGCTGAGGCTGAAAAAGCACGTTTAGCTGCAATTGGCGCTCAACTGACTGAAGCAGATAAAGCTGAAATCATTCGTCAAACTGAAGCTTTAAATGAACGTCAAGCTACACCTGATAATTTAGATCTATTGCCTAAAGTAGGGTTGGAAGATATTCCTGCTGAATTGGCGATTGTACAAGGTCAGTTGCGTGAAATTATTAGCAATAACCTTGATACGCCTTTGAATTTGTACCATGCAGGTACCAATGGTATTTATTACCAACAAGTACTGATCAAAATTCCTGAAGATGTACTTCATTCACCGTATTTCAACTTACTGTCTATTTTGATGGGTGAAGTTGGTGCTGGTGAATATGGCTACTTAGAATTGCAACAACTCCAAACTGCTGTCAGCGGCGGTTTAGGTATGGGCGCATCTTTACGTAGTAAAGTGGATAATAAAGGTAAAATTAGCGGTTGGTTAACCCTAACTACGAAATCTTTGACGGATAAACTCGATACAATTCAATTGTTAAAATTAGCATTTGAAAAATTACGTTTTGACGAAAAAGATCGCATTATCGAGTTGTTGCAACAACGTAAAACGCGTTGGGCTTCACGCTTGTCTGGTTCAGGACATAGTTATGCAATGCAAATCGCATCTCGTAATATGAGTGCCTTAGCTGAACGAGACTACAATATTACAGGTCTAGGTGCACTGAATTGGTTAACGGATTTAGTCTCTCAGATTGAAAAAGATGAAAATGCCTATAACGACTTAATTAATCAATTAAAAGCGATTCATCAGACTTTATTATTAGCGCCTAAGCAGTTCTTATTGGTTTGTGAAGAACATCATTCCGATCGTCTGATTGAAGAGATTCAAAATGTTTGGGACAAATTGGCAATCGACCTTACGCCGATCGAATTAGCAAAACCCAACTTTGAAAATACTCAAAATGATGAAGCTTGGATCATTCAAGCCAATGTACAATTCTGTGCATCTGCATACCAAGCCGTTGATGTATCGCATCCTGATGCTGCACCATTGATGGCTTTAGCAGGATATTTACGTAATGGCTTCTTACACAGTGCAATCCGTGAAAAAGGCGGAGCGTATGGTGGTGGAGCATCTTATGACGGCAATGCTTGTTCTTTCCGTTTCTATAGCTACCGTGATCCACGTCTTGCTGAAACATTCAAAGATTTCGAAGCAAGTATTGATTGGTTATTGAATACTGAGCAACAGCCACATCAACTTGAAGAAGCAATCCTTGGTTTAGTTTCAGGAATGGATAAACCCGGTTCTCCAGCAGGCGAAGCAATTACAGCGTGTTATGCATTGTTGCATGGTCGTACACCTACATTTAGAAAAATGCTACGCGAACGTTTACTGAATGTAACGCTGGATGATCTTAAACGTGTTGCTCAGACTTATTTGGTGGAACAAAAACCTGTTAAAGCGGTTGTTGCTCCGATTACCAAGAAAGAAACACTTGAGCAATTAGGGTTCGAAATAAAACAAGTCAATTAATAAACTAACTCAATAAACCATACATGGACGTTGAATGGTTTATTTCAACAATTATATAAAAACCTTTTGGGGAGTTTTCTATGTTGTTCAAAACACTTGAACGCACTCCTTTGAACCTGAGCATCTCTATGATGCTTGGGTTTGGAGGCGTATCTTCCGCTCATGCACAAGATCCATCTGCACAGATTAATCCAGCAAGTTCTCAGGCTTGTACGGCGCTAGAGTCTAATGCAGATCGTTTGGCTTGCTATGATGCCTTGTTTAAAGTACCTCAGCAAAGTCCTGTACTTGTTTCTGAACAACGTGCAGCGGCAGAACTTGAAGTAAAGCCTGAGCCTGAAACTCTAAAAGCTAAAATCGAAGATAAAGTCGAAAATCTATTTAGCGTTGAAGGGGATCAAGTTGATCCAAAAACCTCTCTGCTCGATAAACGTTGGGAACTTTCAGCAGATAGTAAGTTAGGGACTTGGAATATACGTGCGCATCAGCCCGTTTATTTACTTCCAGCTTTCTGGACAACAGATAAAAATGAATTTCCAAAGAGTCCAAATCCTCAAAACACCGTTCAAGATGACCAAAATTTAAAATCAATGGAAGCTAAATTCCAGATTTCACTCAAAACCAAAGCTGTTGAAAACTTAATTGGCGATAATGGTGATATTTGGTTGGGCTATACGCAATCATCTCGTTGGCAAGTCTACAATTCTGAAGAGTCACGTCCGTTTCGTGAAACTAACTATGAACCTGAAGCCAGTTTGATTTTTCACACCAATTACAATCTATTGGGTTTGAATGGTCGATTGTTGGGTCTTACGTTTAATCACCAATCCAATGGGCGTTCTGATCCACTTTCAAGAAGTTGGAACCGCGTGATGTTAAATCTTGGTTTTGAAAAAGACAACTTCGCTATGATGATTCGTCCTTGGTATCGTCTTGAAGAAGATTTTAAAGATGATAACAACCCCGATATTAAGAACTATATTGGGCGTGGTGATCTAACAACGTTCTATCGTTGGAATGATCATGACTTTACACTCATGCTTCGTCATTCACTCAAAGGTGGGGATGATGCACGAGGCGCAGCACAATTTGATTGGGCATTTCCAATCAGTGGAAAACTCCGTGGACATTTCCAACTTTTTGATGGTTATGGCGAAAGTTTGATTGATTATAACCACCGTGCAACCTATGTAGGTTTAGGTGTGTCTCTGATGAATGCATTTTAAGTAAATGTATTTAGAAATATCCCTATAAATCTTAAAGCCACTTTTTAAAGTGGCTTTTTTTATTCTAGTTAAACCTTATTTAGTTAAAGGTGCGAAGTACAGATGCTGTCATTATTTTGTAAGGTATTGCTGTATTATTAGACAAATATAGCTGATGTGATAATATGAAATCAGTCTCTACAAGAGATGATCATGTGTTTTATAAATAACCATGAATTTTGAGGTGGATTATGTCGACATTTACAACAATGCATACAACAGTAGGTGAGGAAGCATTAATTCCGAAGCTGGCAATTCATGCATTTCATCAAGCTTTTGAATCTGCGCATTCAACGGCTGAAGCTGTTGTGTATGTTGAAAATCAAAAATTACTTCAAAAGCAAGAAAATGGAGACATTGTGGTATTAAAAGATTTGGCAATGGCATACCTTGCACCAAAGTCAAAACACACTGTGCTTAAACGCAAAAGAAAAATGGCAGCTTTAGGCTAAGTCTTGTCGCAACCACGTATACGAATGTTTGCTGGTCCTAATGGATCAGGTAAAAGTACCATTATTCAATATTTATTGCCCCATCAAATAGGGGCATATTTAAATGCTGATGATTTAGAAAAACAACTCAAGCAAACTCAAATACTCGATTTATCTCATTATCATGACTGTTTAGATGCATCTAAACTCATTGATTTTTTAACATCTAAAAATAAAAAACTTGGAGATTTGATTTCTCCACTATTGTCACAAAATCCAGTGGTTCAACAAAAAATCATTCAATTTTCATCATTTGATATTGATTCATATCTTGCAGCAAGAATTATTGATTTTATTCGTTTTGAATTTCTCACATTGAAGATCAGTTTTACATTCGAAACTGTCATGTCTCATGAAAGCAAAGTTGATTTTTTAAAACAAGCGCAGCAAAAAGGCTTTAAAACGTATTTATATTATGTCGCGACAGTCGATCCAGAAATCAATATTGGTCGCGTACATTATCGTGTTCAAACTGGTGGTCATATTGTTCCTGAACATAAAATTCGTGAGCGATATTATCGAAGTTTAGATTTGTTAATGTCTGCTGTGGAACACAGTGATCGCTGTTTCTTATTTGATAATTCTAGTAATGGTCAAAAAGCATCTTTTTTGGCGGAAATACAATCTGCTGAACAGCTCAAACTGAATCCCGAATTAAAACAGTATCCAGCATGGTTTGTAGATAAAGTTTTAAGTGAATTCACAGATGAATGACAGGTTTAATTAAACATTATTCACTAGCGAGATTCATCACGTGTAAATTATCTCGCGTGATCATTTTCGAATAAAATAATCAAAAATCTTTAATTGGACACAGGTTTAGATAACATGTGTAAATGCTTAATCAGTGTTTCTGCTTTAAAGGTACCTGTTAGACGAATTTTTCTGATTTCTTGACCGTTTTGATCAAAGAATAAAAGTGTAGGTGGACCCAAAATTTCATGTTGTTTCAAAATCAGATCTTGTGATTCATTTTGTATAGATAGATCTAATTTAATCAGATAAAAATCATTTAGGGATTGTTGTACATCCATACGAGGGAACACTTCATTTTCAATAGGTTGGCAAGCAACGCACCAATCTGCGTAGACATCGACAACGGCGATTTTATTTAAGCTTTTTGCCTCAGAGAGTGCATTATTCAATGCTTGTAATGTGGTTACACTTTTCCATGAATGTAAACTAGATTCGACTCGTTCAATTTTAGCAACCGCTAAGCCTTGTATAATATTGTTATAAGAAAAATATAAAGTCGTAAGACCAATAAGGGCAATACAAATACGTTGCACAGGATTTTGACTTTTTAAAATGATACTGAAGGCATATAAAACAGCAATAAGTGAAATAAGCGCTAAGGCGTAATAGTAAAGGTCAGTACTTAGCATCGGGCGAATGAAATACACAGCAAGCCCAAGCATTAAAAATCCAAATAGAATTTTTAGGTTATTCATCCATTCGCCTGGTTTAGGCAGCAACTTTGAGCCAAAAACACATGCGATAAATAAAGGGAAACCAATGCCTAAGCCAAGAATAAATAAATATACGCCACCCATAGATGCATCATGGTTTTGAGAGACAAATAACAATGCGCCTGCAAGTGGAGCACTCATGCATGGACCAACGATAAGTGCTGAAAGTGCACCCATTGCCATAGTACCAATCAGCGTTCCTGATTTCTGCTGATCCTGAAACCGATTTAAACGATCTAACCAAGATTGAGGTATACTTAACTGAAACAAACCAAATAAGTTCAATGCAAATAAAACAAATAAGCCCGCAAAAAACGAAATAACCCAAGGACTTTGAAACCAACGCTGGAAGCTATAACCAATTTCAGCGACAAAAATCCCCATCAATCCATATACAGCAGCCATGCTTATAATAAAAGCGGATGCAATAGTAGCAGCTCGAAATCCAGATCTACGTTGAATAATAAGAGAAGAAATAATCGGAATGAGTGGTAATGAGCAAGGCAAGAAAGCCAACAATATCCCTAAGCCAAAAAAGATAAACAGATTGAGCCAAACTGAATCTTCTGAAAGTAAACTAAAAAAGGATCGATCATCATTCCATTGTAATGACGTTGTATCACTTAATTCATTTTCAAATTGCGGATTTTGATCGGCTTCTTGTATATCTTGAATTACATTTGTATTTTCTAACCTATTTGTGGCTTGATTAGTGTCTCCGCTATTGATGACATTATCTTGCAGGCTTGAAGTGCCTTGATAAATTAAATTGTCATTATTATTTTTTTGTGAAAATACATCGCTCTTAATGCTTTGTTGTGGAATTAAGCCATCTTTATCGGTACTAATACTTTTTGACTGTAAGGGATAACACAAACCATCTTGGGAACAGCCTTGCCAAGTGATTTTATAATTAGAATTGGGCTTAACCTTGATTTGAGTCGAAACTTGATTGTAATGAACCTCAGTGATGCCAAAAGTTGGATCATCTTTCTTTTCACCTTTTGGCAGTTTAAATTCAACACTTAGTCCTGATGTGCTGATTTTAAATTGATCATGATACAAATAATAATGAGGTAGAATTTTCCAGTTCAATTGAACTTGATCTGTAGAGGTGGATTCTGCGGAAAACTGAAAGGCTTGATCCGCAGCTAAAAACTCAGAGTTTGCGAATGTAAGCGGGCTAGTACTTAGCAACATTGCTAAACCTAGTGAATAAATTGTTCGCAAATCCAATACCCTACAACTTGATTAATTTGATTATTATTGACTATTCACCTGATGATGTGAAGTCATTCCACGTTCTAAAAGGTATTGATCTTTAATGGTGTTCATATTTGTTCTGTAAATCTTATTCTTTTAATACATATAAGCGATTAAAAAATAACCAAACAAGGGTGATTTAAATGGATAAAAATGCTTTAAAGTATGACTTCATGGATGTTTAAGGATATATCTATTCCTTTAATATAGATAATTCTTGACTCATTAATCGTTTTTCTGTATAAATGTACTTGTTGATGCGGGATGGAGCAGTCTGGTAGCTCGTCGGGCTCATAACCCGAAGGTCGTTGGTTCAAATCCAGCTCCCGCTACCAATCATTTAAAACAGCATTTCTGTAAAATGATTGGATATGTCGAAGTAAAGTAAATGATCAGTATAGTTTGTTTAAAGCGTTAAATTGATGTGAAAGTGGCTTACAAGTGGTAAGTCATTCTAATGAAAATTATAGTTGCAGTGTTGTTAAGCTAAGTCGTTAAACAAAAAGACAAATTTTAAATATCCTCTCTAAATATTGATCGTAAATCTTCAATTCATTGTTTGTTATAAATTCTAATTTTGGAATTTGTATTGTCGTATATTATTGGTGTAAATGTTGAATAAATTTGAAAATGTAATTGCAAAATCTGTAAATGGTCGTGAAATTTTAGTATCGTTGGTTCCATCAAAAAAAATGCAAAGTACCCGTGAAGGGTTTGAGTGGGTTGAAGTCGGTAAAAAAGTATTACTTCAATCTGGTATCGAAATTGATTTGAACTTAGATGGCCGTAGTTTTTATACTGGCGTTCACGAAATGTTCCGTTTAGAGTCTAGAGTGTGTTAATCGCACGTAGTTTAATATTCTTAAAAATTTAAAAACCGCCAAATTTGGCGGTTTTTTGTATTTGAAAATTTATGAATTTATGTTTCTTAAAACACTGGCGGTGTATAGGTTAAAGTACGTCCGAGTATCCAGAGTAAGAATAAAACTAATGGGATATGGAAAACTAGTTGAGTCACAGTAAAGCCGATCACATCTTTAGCTTTGAGTTTAAGAATCCCTAACATTGGCAACATAAAGAAAGGGTTAATTAAATTGGGAAGGGCTTCAGCAGCATTGTAAATCTGCACAGACCATCCAAGATGTACTTTCAGATCATTGGCTGCTTGCATGACATAAGGTGCTTCAATAATCCACTTTCCACCACCTGATGGAATAAAGAAGCCTAAAATGGCAGAATAAATTCCCATCACAATCGCAAAGGTTTCTTTAGACGCGATTGATACAAAAAATTCAGCAATATAATGCGACAGTGAAAGATCAGCACTGTTCATGGCATTGGTCATGATGAAAGCAATACTACCGTAAAGTGGAAATTGAATTAAAACACCTGAAACGGCTGGAACGGCTTTAGACACGGCATTCAAGAAATTGCGCGGTGTGCCGTGTAGAGCGATACCTAACATCAAGAAAATAAAGTTATACGTATTTAAACTTGAAATCGCAATGATTGGATTACTTTTTCCGAATTCATTAAACATCCATAACAAACCTAATACAACGATAAGTATGCTTAGAAGTGGTGAATTCTCTAACCATTCACCCGGTCTTTTTTTAGTTTCGGTGTTCGTAATTGGTTTATCTTCATCCAGCTCAATGTCAAACTGATCCATGGTTTTAATACTGTTACCTTTAGGTGCAGACCAATAACAGATTGCAATAGAGGCAACGATCAAAACAGCGGTCATGATCATAGATTGAGGCAGAAAAATGGTCTCAGTGAATGGAATCACACCGGTTAAGTTGTAAATCGGCTCAGGCAAGCTGGCTTTATTGGCTTGCAGTTGTGCTGCAGAAGAGCTAATCCCCAAAGCCCAAGTCGCGCCCATCCCAATAATCGCGGCTGCGGCGGCAGCGCGATAGTCCATATTTAGTTCTTTACGTTTTGCCAAGGCAATAACGAGTAATGCTGTTAGCACGGTACTCATCGCCCAGTTAATCAGAGAAATGAGCAGACTGACCGTCGCTACCAAGACAATTGCATTTCGCCCAGAGTTGGGAATTCGTGCCATTTTTTGAATGAGAATTTCAACTGGTTTTGAAACAGATACCACATATCCCACGATAATCAACATACACATTTGCATGGTAAATGGGATCAAGCTCCAAAAGCCATTACCAAAGGAGTTTGCGACATCTTGAACAGGTGCACCAATTCCAATGGCTGCAATTGCAACGATAACGACACCAAGTAGTGCGAAGATATAAGAATCTGGAAACCATTTTTCAGCCCAGTTACTGACACTTAATGCAAATCTTTGCAATATATTTTGAGAATTATCCATAATTCTGTCCTTATTTTAGAGTTGGCTTTTACTTAATGAGTTGTTTCCTTACTTCATTTTTAAAATAGATTTTTAAAACGGCTTTAGTGAATTAATTTTTTGATTAAAGTGAGCCTGAAATATTGTATGGAAAGAATCCAAAATTCAAAAAATCAGGCTAAAAATACTACGAGCTATGTCATATTAATCTGTCAACACATTAAGCTTGGATTAAAGGCACACCAGTGACTTTTTGAATTTCATCAAAAGTGACATCTTTAGCAAGTTCAACCAATTTGACACCTTCAGGAGTAATATCAACCACACCTAAATCGGTAATCACACGGTGAACCACGCCTTTACCTGTCAGTGGTAGGGCGCATTTGTCTACAATTTTAGGCGTACCATCTTTAGCTGAATGTTCCATCAGAACAACGACTTTTTGTACACCTGCAACCAAATCCATTGCACCGCCCATACCTTTAACCTTTTTACCTGGAATCATCCAGTTCGCAAGATCACCTGATTGAGAGACTTCCATTGCCCCTAAAATTGCAATATTCACATGACCACCACGGATCATGGCAAATGAGTCTGCACTGGAAAAAAATGAAGCTCCTTTACGTGCGGTCACCGTTTGTTTGCCTGCATTAATTAAATCTGCATCGACTGTATCAGCCGTTGGAAATTCACCAATGCCCAATAAGCCATTTTCAGACTGAAGCCAAACATTGATATGTTCAGGAATATAGTTCGCAACCAGTGTGGGCAGTCCAATCCCTAAATTGACATAAAACCCATCTTCAAGCTCTAAAGCTGCGCGTTGCGCCATTTCATTGCGTGTCCAAGCCATGGTTTAAGCCTCCGCCTTTAAAGTCATTTGTTCGATACGTTTTTCAGGGGCTGTATTTAATACAATACGGTTGATATAAATACCTGGTAAATGAATTGAATCTGGGTCTAATTCACCAATTTCAACAATTTCTTCCACTTCAGCAATGCTAATTTTTCCTGCCATGGCACAGACAGGATTGAAGTTTTGTGCCGTTTTACGGAAAATCAAATTACCCGCTTTATCTGCTTTGTAAGCTTTTACTAATGCAATATCTGCGGTGAGTGATTCTTCTAAAATGTATTCTTTGCCATGATATTCACGGACTTCTTTACCTTCAGCAATCAGCGTTCCAACGCCTGTTTGTGTATAGAAAGCAGGGATACCTGCGCCACCTGCACGTAGTTTTTCTGCCAATGTCCCTTGGGGGGTTAATTCGACTTCAAGTTCACCATTTAAAAACTGACGTTCAAACTCTTTGTTTTCGCCGACATAAGAGGCGATCATTTTTTTGATTTGTTTAGTTTCAAGCAATAAACCTAGTCCAAAACCATCTACGCCTGCATTATTTGAAATACAGGTTAAATCTTTTGCGCCAGTTTCTTTTAAGGCTGTAATTAAGGCTTCAGGAATACCGCATAAACCGAAGCCACCAACAGCAAGGGTATGTCCGTCCTGAACAATGCCTTTGAGTGCTGCTTCAGCAGATTCATATACTTTATTGGTCATTAAACACCTCATTCTCAATCATTGAGTACGTTTTGAGTTTTAGCCAAATACCTTTTCAGCATTCGGTGTTGATTTAGATTTTTAAAATTCTCTTACTGACCTTTTATTAATTTTGAAAATAGAATAAAGGTCAGTTTTTTATTTACTTATTAAGCTAAGCACAACGTGTTTGCCAATATGCATTGGCGTAGTTTGATGGATTCTGACGCTGTAATATTTGGCTAATGTTTTGAGAAGCTTGCATCAGTGCATTTAGATCAATGCCAGTTTCATACCCCATTTTTGAGAGTAAATAGAATAGATCTTCAGTGGATACATTGCCGGAAGCACCTTTTGCATAAGGACAACCGCCCAGGCCTGCAATCGATGAATCAAAAATTCGAATGCCTTGTTGGAGTGACTGATAAATATTTGCAATCGCCATGCCGTAGGTATTGTGAAAATGTCCAGCTAGAAATTGTGGTTCAACATGTTGTAGACATGCATCCCATACTTTCTCGACTCGATCTGGGGTTGCAGTCCCAATGGTTTCACCCAATGATACTTCGTAACACCCTAAATCAATCAGTTTGGAAGTTACTTCAGCGACCTTTTGTGGGTCTATCGCACCTTCATAAGGACAATCAACAATACACGACACATAGCCTCGCACTTTAATGTCATGCTGTTTTGCCTGCTGTAGTACATCTGCAAACTTTTCAAAGCTTTCTTCTATCGAACAGTTGATATTCTTTTGAGTAAAGCTTTCAGAAGCCGCTGTAAAGACCGCAACTTCATTACAACCCACAGCCAAAGCTGATTCAAAACCTTTTAAATTTGGTGTCAGTAAACTGAATTGAATCTCAGGATCTTGAGGCAATTGGCTATAGAGCACATCGCTATCTGCCATTTGTGGTACCCACTTGGCAGAAACACAAGAACCCACTTCAATATTTTTTAGACCTGTTTTCATCAAGTCTAAAATCAGATTTCTACGATCATCCAGAGTTAATGGTGTCTTTTCATTTTGCAGTCCATCACGTGGACCGACTTCAACGATTTTGACAAAATTGGAATTGCTTTGAACTTGATTATTAGAGAAGGTACTCATGCAACCTCCTCAAGCGCTTGAAACTCGACCAGTTCATCACCAGCTTTGACTTGATCACCTTTTTGGAAATAAGAGGCAATCACTACACCATCAAACGGCGCTCGAATGGCATATTCCATTTTCATGGCTTCAAGGGTGAGTAACACCTCATCTTTTTTCACGCTTTGATTGGCGGTCACAAAGACTTGGGTAATGGCACCAGGCATCGGCGCTTTCAGGTTGCCTTCAGAACCCGCTGAATCTTCAGCACTATAATTATTTTTGATGTAGTGAAATGCATAAGTTTTACCATTTTTGAAAATGGTTAAAGCATCTTTAGACTGACTAAATGCCAATTTATCCTTTTTACCTTGTAACTCAACCGCAACTAAATTTTTATTGAGTATTTCACCACTTAATTCAATCTTTTCACCATTTATATCCGCGGTAAAACAGGGCTGACCTAAAGTTCCATTATTTGAAGTTAATCGAATGCAAATATCTTGATCTACCAATTTAAACTTGATTGGATAACTACTTTTTACATTGCTACGCCAAAGCGGATCTGCTTGCCATACTGGATTCTTCGCTACTTTATTTTGGCTGGAACGGAGTAATAATTCAGTCAGCGCTGCGGATGCGATCAATTCATTAGACGTCTGCTGTAGTGTATTAAATAAATAATTTTCTTCACGTTGAATCAGATTGGTATCCAAATTTGCATGAGTGAAGGATTCACTTGCCACCAAACGATCTAAAAATGCGATGTTATTGCCTAAACCTTCCACATGGAATTGGCTCAGAGCATTATGCATTTGCACCAATGCGGCTTTACGGTTTTCACCCCAAACGATCAATTTTGCAATCATCGGATCATAGAAAGTGGTGATTTCATCACCCTCTACAATTCCGCTATCAACACGGACAAAATCATTCTGGGCTGGGTAGTGGAGATAGTTGATTTTACCAATAGCAGGCATAAAACCTTTTTCAGGCTCCTCTGCGTATACACGCGCTTCAAGGGCATGACCATGAATCTGAAGCTCGTGCTGTTGCTTCGGTAATGGCTCACCAAAAGCGACACGAAGTTGCCATTCGACTAAATCTTGTCCTGTGATCATTTCAGTCACGGGATGTTCAACTTGAAGACGCGTATTCATTTCCATGAAGTAAGCCGTACCGTCTTGCTCAACAATGAATTCAACTGTTCCAGCGCCGACATAATCGACCGCACGTGCAGCATTGATGGCTGCTTCACGCATCGCTTCAAGTTTTGCTTCCTGCATTTTTGGCGCAGGTGCTTCTTCTAAAACCTTTTGATGACGGCGTTGAACTGAACAATCACGCTCAAATAAATGTACATAATTGCCGTGCTTGTCGCCAAAAACTTGCACTTCAATATGACGTGGATTCATCACATAGCGTTCAATCAGTACATCATCATTGCCAAAGCTAGATTTTGCTTCACTTTTGCATGATGCTAATGCACTTAAGAAATCTTCACTACGTTCAACCAAACGCATCCCTTTACCACCGCCACCCGCAGAGGCTTTAATTAAAACAGGGTAGCCAATATCATCGGCTTGCTGTTTTAAAAAATCTGCATCTTGATTGGTGCCGTGATAACCCGGTGTTAAAGGCACACCTGCTTTTTCCATCAGTGCTTTAGACGTCGCTTTTAAACCCATCGCTAAAATCGCAGCGACAGGAGGCCCGATAAAGGTGATGTTGTTCTTTTCACAGGCCTCAGCAAATTTGTCATTTTCAGATAAAAAACCATAACCTGGATGAATCGCTTCAGCACCTGTATCTAAAGCGGCTTGAATAATACGATCCGCTTGCAAATAACTTTGTGAAGCAGGAGATTCACCAATATAAATCGCTTCATCAGCGAGTTTGACGTGCTGCGAGTTTGTATCAGCATCTGAATACACGGCAACAGTCGCTATTCCAAGTTTTTTTGCACTGCGAATGACACGACAAGCAATTTCACCACGATTCGCAATTAAAATTTTATTAAACATAATCAATATCCTTATTCTTTTTGATGCTTTTAATCCGCGGTTTTAATCCAATCTGGACTTTGCTTATTTAAAAATGCAGTCAATCCATTTTTAGCCTCAGCACCTTGGCGTACATGGGCAATATGTTTTGCCGTTTCAAGTAATAATGCTTCGGTGAGTTCTTGTCGATCAACCAATTGAATAAGTTGTTTAGAGGACGCTTGAGCTTCAGGACCACCGAGTAAAAGGGCTTGAACAATCGCATCAACTTTTGCATCTAAATCTTCAGCAGAACTAACTTCATGTACTAAGCCAATATTTTGAGCTTGTTCTGCATTAATACGTTCAGCAGTTAAGAAATAGCGTGAAGCCTGACGTGCGCCAATCGCACGAATCACATAAGGACTAATCGTAGACGGGGCTAAACCCAAACGAACTTCTGAGGTTGCAAATTTAGCATCAACACTTGCCACACAAATATCACAGGCTGAAGCTAATCCCATACCACCACCAAAAGCGATGCCATGCACACGGGCAATCGTGGGTTGTTTTAACGTCGCTAAACTTTGCATCATTTTTGCCAGTTTAAGCGCATCAGCTTCATTGTCTTGCTTAGATGCTTGACCTGCTTGTTTCATCCAATTCAGGTCTGCACCCGCAGAGAAACTTTTACCACGTCCCGCCAAAATCACCACACGAACATCATCTCGTGTATTGAGTGTGGTGAAACAATTATTAAGCTCTTCAATCACTTGCGTATTAAAAGCATTATGTAGTTCTGCACGGTTTAGCCAAACCGTTGCGACTTGGTTATTTTGTTCGAGTTCTAAATATTGATAGTTCATCTTTTTCTCCAATTCCCAATGTCTAATGTTCAGTGCTTACATGCGGAACACGCCGAACTTGGTCGGTTGAATTGGCGCATTCATCGCGGCAGCTAAACTTAAGCCCAAGACATGTCGAGATTGAGCAGGATCAATTACACCATCATCCCAAAGGCGAGAAGAGGCATAATACGGATGACCTTGTTTCTCAAATTGATCTCTAAAAGGCTGTTTGAATTGATCTTCGTCGTCGTTTGACCAAGCTTCACCACGCCCTTCGATTTGATCGCGTTTTAAAGTCGATAAAACACTTGCCGCTTGCTCCCCACCCATCACTGAAATTCGTGAATTCGGCCAAGTCCATAGGAAACGTGGAGAGTAAGCTCGACCACACATGCCGTAGTTACCTGCACCGAAAGAACCACCGACCACTAATGTCAGCTTAGGTACATTAGCCGTTGCTACAGCCATCACCAATTTCGCACCATTTTTGGCGATGCCTTCATTTTCATACTGACGACCAACCATAAATCCGGTGATATTTTGGATGAAAATTAACGGAATATTTCGTTGCGTACACAGCTCAATAAAATGAGCACCTTTTTGAGCAGATTCTGAAAATAAAATTCCGTTGTTGGCAATAATGCCGACTGGCATACCATATAACGTGGCAAAACCTGTGATGAGTGTCGTACCAAAACGTGCTTTAAACTCGTCTAAACGTGAGCCATCTACAATGCGAGCAATCACTTCTCGAATATCAAAAGGTTTACGTGAATCGCTTGGAATCACACCATATAGTTCTTTAGCATCGTAGAGTGGTTCTTCAATGGCTTGTAATGGTGGATTGGGTTTGATATTCAGGTTCTTTACGATGTTACGAGCGATTGCAATCGCATGTTCATCATTTTCAGCCAAATGATCGGCCACACCTGAAAGGCGGGTATGTACATCGCCACCACCTAAATCTTCAGAACTAACCACTTCTCCTGTAGCCGCTTTCACTAGTGGTGGGCCACCCAAAAAGATTGTGCCTTGGTTACGCACAATGATGGTTTCATCTGACATGGCAGGAACATATGCTCCACCTGCGGTACAGCTTCCCATCACGACGGCAATTTGAGCAATACCCATACTCGACATACGTGCTTGGTTATAGAAAATACGTCCAAAATGGTCCCGATCTGGGAATACTTCATCTTGCATCGGCAAGAAAGCACCGCCTGAATCCACCATATAGATACACGGTAAATGATTTTGTTCAGCAATTTCTTGAGCACGCAAATGCTTCTTAACGGTAAGAGGGTAGTATGTTCCACCTTTCACCGTTGCATCATTGGCGACAATCATGCAGGTGACACCATGCACTTGACCAATACCTGCAACTACACCTGCCGCTGGTACATCATCCGGATACACTTGATAAGCTGCCAATTGACCAATCTCTAGAAATGCGGTCCCTGCATCAATGAGTTGATCAATACGTTCACGTGGTAATAATTTTCCACGATCAAGATGTTTTTGGCGTGCTTTTTCACCACCACCCAAAGCGATGGTTTGTGCTTTCTGTGTGAGGTCATCAACCAAGCTAAGCATTGCTGCCTGATTGATTTTAAAGTCTTCCGATCGAACATTTATTTTGCTTTGGATTTCGTTCATCTAGTACATCCTTGTATTACTATCTTCTAAGCTATCCATGCATGTTTAGTCATACATGCTGATCAATGCTTGGTTATTTTTCTTTCTTATTTGGTTTCATTAAACAATTCACGACCAATCAGCATGCGGCGAATTTCTGATGTGCCTGCGCCAATCTCGTAGAGTTTTGCATCACGCCATAAACGACCTGTGTCATAGTCATTGATATAACCATTACCACCTAAGGTTTGAATGGCTTCGCCTGCCATCCATGTTGCTTTTTCAGCAGAGTAGAGGATGGCACTGGCTGCATCTTTACGTAAACCACGGTCATGATCTGCTTTGTCGCAAGCTGCACCAATAGCATAAACCAGCGCTTTACTTGCCAACCAAGTGGAATACATATCTGCAATTTTGCCTTGCATTAGTTGGAATTCACCTAAGCATTGACCAAACTGTTTACGCTCATGAATGTAAGGAATCACTGCATCTAAGCAAGCATCCATAATGCCAAGCGGACCACCACTTAGTACCGCACGTTCATAATCCAAACCACTCATGAGAACTTTAGTACCGTTGCCAACACCACCCATTACGTTTTCTTTTGGCACTTTGACATTGTCAAAAAACAACGGATAAGTGTTCGAACCTCGCATACCGAGTTTGTCTAAATGACTACCATGGCTAAAGCCTTCCATGTCTTTTTCGATCAGGAATGCAGTCATGCCTTTAGCCCCTGCATTTAAATCTGTTTTTGCATAAACCACGAGGACATCTGCATCACCACCGTTGGTGATCCACATTTTTGAACCATTTAAAACAAAATGATCACCTTGATCTTCAGCTTTGAGTTTCATACTCACGACATCAGAGCCTGCATTCGGCTCAGACATTGCAAGTGCGCCAACGTATTCACCTGAAATGAGTTTAGGCAAGTATTTCTGTTTTTGTTCTTCAGAGCCATTGCGATTAATTTGATTGATACAAAGGTTAGAGTGCGCACCATAAGACAGACCAATAGAAGCAGAAGCACGCGAAATTTCTTGCATCACAATAATATGCGCTAAGTAACCTAAGTTTAGACCACCGTATTCTTCACTGACGGTTAAGCCCATGAGTCCCATATCACCAAACTTTTTCCATAAATGTGCAGGGAATAAATTATCTTTATCTACTTGAGCTGCAATCGGCGCGATTTCTTTTGCACAAAAAGCAGCAACTGAATCGCGTAGTGCAATTAAAGTTTCATCCAGTCCAAAGTCGATGCTATGTAAATTCATTTTTTTCATCCTAAAAATTCTATTTTTTATTCCATCAAAAGCAATTTCACTCTGCTTTAAACATACCATACATATATTTTATAAAAAAGTGAATTAAAATTCACAAAATGATTTATAATTCATTTTAGTTGATTAGGTACACGATTATGAGCTATAAAAGATCATCTTTAATGCAAGAAAGAATGATGCAGAATAGGCAATCAATATTGCATTCTGCACGTGATCTGATTGCGATTGGTGGTTTCAAAGAAGCGCAAGTTCAGGCTATAGCTGAGAAATCAGGGGTTTCAAGTGGTTTGGTCTATCGTTATTTTGAAAATAAAAATCAGATTTTGATTGAAGTATTGTCCAATGCAATTACGCATGAGATTGATATTTTAAACACCATTGCAAAAAGTGAACTGGAAAGTGTCGAAAAATTGCATAAAGCGGTGAAGACATTTGTAAAGCGTGCTTTAAATAGCCCGCAGTTGTCTTATTCACTGATGTTTGAACCGATAGATGCGGTACTAGAACATGAGCGTTTCCGTAGTAAACAATTGATCAAGGAATCGATCAAAGAGATTCTCGCTGAAGGAAAAACAAATGGCGATTTTGTGTTTGAAGATTTGAATACAGCAGCATTATGTGTCGTTGGTGCAATGACTTTTGTTGTGATTGAACCTTTAAATCCATCGCGCAATGTTATTTTTGATGAGAATTATAAAGGTTATTTCGTAAAGCAAATTGCTGATTTTTGTGTAAATGCAGTTCAAATGAAGGAGGGAGCCTAAGCTGAGTAATCTTGCACAAAAGGAAGTGCTTTAAAAGAATAATTGCTATTCGCTTTAGTATAAATAGTTCAATGAATTGGATGTAGAACGATAGAATTAAAAAAGAATCAAGGAGTGTGATTCAATGACGCAGGTACGATTAAGTTATGCCTATGGCACCAGCCAGCAACCCTTACTGGGCATGACCATAGGCGATAAATTTGATCAAGCATGTTTACAATATGCAGATCAAGATGCAGTAATCAGTGTGCATCAAAATGTACGACTCAGTTATAAGCAGTTACAAGTTAAGGTGAATGCATTTGCCTGTAGCTTGATTCAGCTGGGTTTAAATAAAGGTGATCGCTTAGGGATATGGTCGCCGAACTGTGTGGAATGGACGATTAGTCAATTCGCTGCATTCAAAGCAGGGATTATTTTAGTCAATTTAAATCCTTCTTATAAAAGCAGTGAACTTGAATTTGTGCTGAATAAAGTTTCATGTAAGGCATTGATCATTGCATCTAGTTTTAAGACCACGGATTATCAAGAAATTTTGACTAAAATTGCGCCTGAAATTCAAAATGCGCATGATAAAGTTTTAAGTGCTCAAAATTTACCGCATTTAAAATCTGTCATTAAAATTGATGATCAAGAGCAAGTTGGTTTTCATCGTTTTTCAGATCTCATGCCTGAACCCAATGCTGAACAATTAGCGCAACTCGAAGCGATTGCAGCAGATTTACAATTTGATGAAACCATTAATATTCAGTTCACTTCAGGTACCACAGGCAACCCTAAAGGTACGATGCTGACACATAACAACATCCTAAATAATGGATATTTTGTGGGCGAAGCAATTCATCTAACACCGCAAGATCGCGTGT
Source organism: Acinetobacter sp. CY81 (assembly GCF_059515925.1). Lineage (NCBI taxonomy): Bacteria > Pseudomonadati > Pseudomonadota > Gammaproteobacteria > Moraxellales > Moraxellaceae > Acinetobacter > Acinetobacter sp. CY81. The sequence continues at coordinate 70,654 of NZ_JCAKNC010000007.1, read as the reverse complement.
GTATTTCTGTGCCATTATTCCATTGCTTTGGTATGGTGATGGGAAATCTAGCCTGTATCACCCATGGTTCGACTATGGTTTATCCGGCGGGTGTGTTTAATCCTTTAGAAAGCCTGAAAACCATTGAAGCTGAAAAATGCACAGCTGCATACGGCGTACCGACCATGTTTATTGCAATGCTTGAACATGAGCAATTTGATCAATTTGATTTAAGTAGCCTTAGAACAGGAATCATGGCAGGCAGTCCATGTCCACGCGAAATTATGCAAAGGGTCATCGATCGTATGCATATGCGCGATATTACGATTTGCTACGGTATGACCGAAACTTCTCCAGTAAGTGCACAGAGTTCTACAGCAGATTCTTTAGAACAGCGAGTCAGTACTGTCGGGCGTGTTCATCCTCATATTGAAATCAAAATTGTAGATGAGCAAGGTAAAGTTGTACCACGTGGTAAATTGGGTGAGCTGTGTGTTCGTGGCTATTCGGTCATGCTTGGCTATTGGGAAGAAGAAGAAAAAACCCGCGAAGTGGTTGATGTTGCAAAATGGATGCATACAGGTGATATTGCTGAAATGGATGAACATGGATTTATTAAGATCAAAGGTCGTATTAAAGACGTGGTTATTCGTGGTGGTGAAAATCTATTCCCGAAAGAAATTGAAGACTTCCTCTATAAGCATCCAGATGTCATGGATGTACAAGTGATAGGCTTGCCTGATCGCCGTTATGGTGAAGAATTATGTGCATGTATTATTTTACAAGAAGGTCATACTGTCACTGACGAATGCATTCGAAACTACTGTAAAGAACATATTTCACATAATAAAGTACCAAAATATGTGCGATTCTTTACTGAGTTCCCAATGACGGCATCGGGTAAGGCGCAAAAGTTTAAGCTACAAGAATTCATGCGCGAAGAGTTGAATCTTCAAGATGAAATGGCATAAATCTTTAACTTAAATTCTGTAATCAATGCCAAATTCAATTGAGTTTGGCATTTTCATTTGGGGACTGAATACTTTTGAAATCATAGATGTTTTAGAAATTTAAATATTACTTCGTTAGCGTTTTTTGTATGATCAAAGCATCCTCAACGATTGTAAGTACGATGAGACTTAAATGAATATTAAAGAGCCGAACTATTGGTATGGTTATGATAATTTTAAAAAAAATATTCCAATAGAACTAGAGGATATTGAAGTTCCTTTAACGTTAGAAGACAAATATGAGTTAAATCATAATTGGTCCTTCTTAAGGATGAATGCTGATTATATTGAGTTGATTGATCAATATTATGCAAGATTAGGAAAAGGCTTTAGTCTATTCGTGATGTGTAGTCCTATGTTGGTTGTAATGATTATTTTGTTAATTCATACAATATTGAATCCATTTTCTGATACAGGGAGAGGTTTTCACATTTTTTTTGTAATAATGGTTTCTTGTGGATTAATGCTTCCTTTATTTGGTTTTTTAAGACCATTATTTAAATATGATAAAGGAAAACCGATTTGCCGACCTATTATTTTTAATCGCAATACCCAAAAAGTTTATTTTTATATCAACGAACAAGAATATGTAGAAAAACATTGGTTGGATGTGACCTATGCTTTAGGCACATCACAAGGTTTAGGTGGTATGCCTATATATGAACTTAGAGCGCATATTATTGAAGATGGTATTTTAAAAGATACTTTTTAATTGGATTTCCCAAGATTGGCAATGGTGCTTCATTGGGATTATGGAGCTTTATTTGTCACTATATGCAACATGGGATGGATGAACTTAAGCCAAAACCACATCCAATGTATGGGACGATTGATCCACTCAAACAACTCACTTTTTGCCAACGTTTAGAAGGGTCTAAAGAAAGCATAAAAGATACTTGGATGTCCTTTCGATGTGTGTATTTTAACAACCCATTGCCAAGTTATTTTTCCTTTCCATTTGATGTGTGCTGTTTAATTGCGAGAAGAATTCAGCTTCGATTCAAATCATTACCCCAATGGCATGCAGAAGTTGTACAAGCCAATGAAATGAACAAAATAAGACCTGAAGAAATTAGCTATAAAGATAATTATGAGTTCAAAGAGTTTGAGATTAAGGATAAAAAATAAGTAAAATATTTTGGAAATTTAACAGTTTAGTTACAAGGAGTAAGGTGATGGCTAAGGACTTTAATCATCCAAAAGTCGTGGAAAAATACGATGAACATATTCGATGTCTCATCCCGGGTTATGAATTGGTACATCTACAAATACAATCGATTTTAAAAGTAAAGCTTTCACCTCATGCAAAAATTTTGATTGCTGGGTGTGGTACAGGCTATGAACTTCAATATTTATTAAAGACATTTCCCGAAGCTAACTTTGTCGCATTTGATCCTTCTGAGGAAATGATTCATAAAGCCAAGGCACGTATAAAAAACAATGATTTAGAGAGGGTTGAATTTATTATTGGTGATTCAAGTGTTTTGCAAAGCCATTCACAGCAATATGATGTGGCTTTAGCAATTTTGGTGTCGCATTTTTTAGATGCATCGCAAAAGAAAAAATATTTCAAAGATATTCAGCAATCCTTGAATTTCCACGGTTTTCTGATGAGTTTTGATCTGATGCAATTTAAAGATCAACAGCAAATTTTACAATTGAAATATCTCACTGAAAGTTTAGGTCTAAGTGAAAAGCAAAGCCAAATGATGGTTGAACGCTTGGAAGATGATTTTGAATTAATTAGCATTCAAGACATGCAACAGTTGTTACGAAATTGTGGATTTAATTCAACCGAATGTTTTACTCAAATTTCAAATTTCTATGGTGTTATGGTATATGGTAAAGGTATTTAATAATTTTTAAGTATTTAAAATCAAATTGCTTAAATCTTTCTATTTCATTATTTTATATAAAGAATGCTCATAATTTTATATTGTTTTTTTACAAATGTTTATATATCTAAAATGAAAAAAGATTATGATAAAACCATAGATTTATGAATATAAAAGGGAAGATCATGTCTACAGATCCACAATTTCCAAGTACAGAAAATTTAGGTATTGCTGTTTATTCAAATAATGCAGAAGCAATTGGTAATACGCCTTTAGTACGTATTAATCGACTCATCACCGGTGGCGCAACAGTCCTTGCCAAAATCGAAAGTCGTAATCCTGCATTCTCAGTGAAAGACCGTATAGGCGCAGCGTTGATTGCAGATGCTGAGAAAAGTGGAAAACTTAAAAAAGGCATGCACATTGTAGAACCTACTAGCGGTAATACAGGGATTGCATTGGCCTTTGTTGCTGCGGCCAAAGGTTATGACATTACTTTAACTATGCCTGCGAGTATGAGTATTGAGCGCCGTAAAGTGCTAAAAGCTTTAGGTGCAAATTTAGTATTGACTGAACCTGCGAAAGGAATGAAAGGTGCTGTGGAAGAAGCAGTACGTTTAGCCACTGAAAATCCAGAGCTTTATTATTTACCACAACAGTTTGAAAACCCAGCCAACCCGAAAATTCACGAAGAAACCACTGGGCCTGAAATCTTTGCTGCGACAGGCGGTAAAGTCGATATTTTAGTGGCTGGCGTAGGTACAGGCGGTACGATTTCAGGTATTTCACGCTATTTTGAAAAAGTTAAAAATCAGCCGATTTACTCTGTAGCGGTCGAACCTGCTGATTCGCCAATCATTGGACAAACTAAACGTGGTGAAACATTAACGCCTGGTCCGCATAAAATTCAGGGGATTGGTGCGAACTTCATTCCAGCTAATCTTGATTTAGATTTAGTCGATGAAGTAATTGCGATTGAGAACCAAGAAGCAATTGATACTGCGCGTTTATCTGCGACTCAAGAAGGCATTTTTGTGGGTATTTCAAGCGGTGCAGCACTGGCAGCTGCGAAGAAGCTCGCTGAACGACCTGAAAATGCAGGTAAAACCATTGTGGTCATCTTGCCTGACGCTGGGGAGCGTTACTTATCATCTGTGCTGTTTGAAGATATTTCAGCAGACTAAAAGTTGAATTATTTAGAAACCGACTCAATAGAGTCGGTTTTTTTGTTTAAATATTCTGCTAGATTACGATCCTAATGAATTCGATAGTCATTAGCATTTTGAGATATTTTATTTTCTGATCATAATTTTGATTGATAGAATCATTGATTTTAGATAACTTAACTCATACCACTGTATAGCGGTTTTGAAATTAGGTTTGTTTGGTCTTATATTTGATAAATAGATATTCTGTGTCCTTTAAAGAGAGAAACATATGAAATGGAGTGATTTATCAGAGGTAAATTGCCCAATAGCTCGTAGTTTGTCAATTTTTGGCGATCGTTGGACATTACTGATCATTCGAAATGCTTTTATGCATACATCACGTTTTGATGAGTTTCAAAATCAACTGGGGATGACTCGACATTTACTCGCAGAACGCCTAAACCGTTTAGTTGAGCATAATATTATCGAAAAAAAACCTTATCAGGTTTCTCCCACTCGATATGAATATAAGCTGACTGAACGTGGTCTAGCTTTATATCCAATACTGTTATCCTTTACAAAATGGGGCAATGATTGGATGAATGAGGAACAAACACATCCTCATGTTCAATATATTCATAAAAGTTGCGGCAAGGTCGCAGATTTAATCATGACATGTCAATGTTGTGGTGAGCCACTCACACGTAAAAATACTTCTCCTGATTTAGGTTAAAAAATTAAAGTGAATGGGTAGTCATCTTTTTTTACTATATAAGTTCTAAAAAGGAACTTAAGATGCTCAACGAAATATTCAATTATGTTCAATATTAGAATTAGGTGATTTAAATGGACACCAATAAAAATAAGTCTTCAGTTCATTTCTTAGGTAAAGCAACCAGCTTGATTTTTATGTTAATTATCACGATTACCATGACCATCGCAGGTATCGTTGCTTTAAGTGAAGGCACAGGGCGCTTCATGTTGCCGTTTACCACGGACAACGCAACTGAACAAATACAAAATATTTTAGTCACTGTGCAACAAGACCCAACAGTTGAAAATATGAAACCTTTCGGAATGGAGCTGTGGGGATTGTCAAAAATGACCGAAGCTTCCCGATTTACGGAATCTAAATTGCTTCAGCATGGGGTGTATTACACCACAATGTCGACTTACAACCAGATCTTAATGTTGATCCATATTTTATTGGGTAGCTTTTGTATGTTGTTGGGTTCACTACAGTTTTGGCCCTCTTTTCGTAAAAATTATATGAAAGTGCATCGAACGATTGGAGCCATTTACCTGATCACTGTTCCCATCGCGGTCATTACCTCGTTACTTTATCTTGCAAATACTGCACCGCATCATATCTATGATCACTTGGTTGCCTGGATTGCTCTCTGGGTATTTGGTGTTTTCTCTTTAGTGTCCATTGGCATGGCTGTTTTGGCGCTGAAGAAAAAAAGAATATTTGAGCATCAAGCGTGGATGGCAGCATCCTTTGCCTGTTTGATGGTTGCACCGATGCTGCGATGGGATTGGGCATTGCTGGGGAAAATATTTCCGAACATTGATCAAGAAACTGTGAATTTAGTTACCATGGGAATCATGTTGCCTGAAACGATATTGATCGGTTATGGACTGATTTTGATCAATAGACAATATTTACGTCCAATGAAACAACGTAAACCACATCCATTTGCCGAAAAAGCACGTATTCAATTTCAAACCCTCCAGCCTATTTTATATATTCTGGTTTTGCTCAGTATTGTCGCCAATCTTTATTATTTTGTGTTTAGTAGCGGTTTATCAGGATTGAGCTTTACTGAGAAATTATTACCTTCAGCTTTGATCCAACGTGAACAGATGATTTTAGATTCATCTTCTGTGTTAACTGTATTTTTCGTTTTATTTTCGGGTATTGCGTTGTTCGTCAGCGTATATATTTTCAATCAGTTGCTGAAAATATCAGACATCAATCTATTTACTCAAAAAAATATTTATTTAAGCCGAATTTTGGCAGTTTTAGCTGGAATCTCAGGGGCTATTTCTGTGTATTGGGGCTGGAATATCGGTCTTGAGCCTCAGAATCTGATTTTTTCAGGAGGCACTATGTATAGCGTGTATGGTGCTTTGATCGCCATTTTTGCAATTGCATTTCTAATTGCGACTCAGCTTAAGAACTTGGCGTATATGAAAGAAATATTGGTTTTTTTAATGAGTTTATTGCCTTTCTCATTCTTATTTTTAGTCACCTTATTTGTACTCAGCTTTTTACCGATCCCAGCGGAATATTTGAGCGTAGGTCAAGGGTATGTAATTCCTGTTGGTTTTAGTACAGCCTTACTTTTTCTAGCTTTTATCTATGTGATATTTGGTCAAGCGACACGAGAACACAACTGAATAAAATGAATGGAGTATCACACATGTCTCAACCTGAATTATTTGCATATTCTGATGATGTAAAACTTGCCATTTATACATGGGGAGAAAAGCCGACGTTGGATAAACCCAAAGAAGTACTGGTATTTGCACATGGTTTTCCAGATCGCGCTATCTTTTGGGAAAAAGTTGCATTAGCACTGAAAGATGATTTTTATGTGGTGGCTTTTGATATGCGTGGTTGTGGAGAGTCCAGCCATATTCAAGGGTGTAAACACTACAAATTCACATCACTCATCAAAGATTTAATAATCGTCATCGATGTTGTTAGCCCAAACCAAAAAGTTCATCTGATCGGGCATGATTGGGGCGGAATTTATGGCTGGAATGCTATTCGAGATGCAGAAGGAGCCAAAAGAATTGCTTCATTTACCACCATGGCACCCAGTTTGGAACAAGTCGGTGTCTATCTAAAGACACGTTTATTTAAGCCCACACCTAAAAATATATGGCAGTTGGTGAATCAATTGGCTCGTAACAGCTTAATGACATTTTTCGCGATGCCGATATTACCTGAAATTATGTGGCGTAGCGGCTTAGGTGCATGGTTGATGAAAACCTTGGTGACTCAAGGAGAAAAAAATGTCATCTACCAAAAAAATGATGGATTAGAAGGAGATGCGATTCGCTATTTGGGTATTTACCGGGCCAATCTTTTACAAAAAGTTTTAACTGCCAAACTTACATCTACAGATGTTCCTGTACATGCATTGATAGCCAAAAGAGATCCTTTTTTACCGCCTCGTTTATTTGCAGATACATCGCAGTGGGCCACCCATTACTCAGAATCTTTTGTCGATGCTTCGCATTGGGCACCTTTAAGTTGTCCAGATGAAATGGCAGAGATTATTCGTCGTTTTACAGATGGTTTGAAGTGAAATCGTTGATGAGTATTTTGCTAAAAAATGATTTAAAAATTACCACGCAGGTCAATTGACCTATAACAATCAAAAAGGAAGAAGAAAATGAATCAATATTTAACGATGTTTCAACAACTAGGTCCTGAAAAATTTACCCAAGCGGTTTGTCAGATGGCGCCATACTTCAGTACAGTCAATCCAACAATTACAGCATTGGAAAAAGGGTTTATTTCTGTTGAGCTCCCTTTTAGTAAAGAAGTAACCAATCATTTAGGAACAATGCACGCGATTGCATTATGTAATGCAGCAGAATTGGCAGGCGGCATGATGACCAATGTTTCTATTCCTGAGGGTGCTCGTTGGATTCCAAAAGGAATGGAAGTAAAGTATTTAGCGAAAGTCAAAACAGGTATTGTTGCGATCGCAGATGGAAGAAATATGGATTGGACACAATCTGGAGATATTCAAGTGCCTGTGAGTATCAAAGACGAACAAGGTAATGAAGTGTTTACAGCAAACATTACAATGAATGTTAAACATGATTAGATTCAAATGACCAACATCATATGAGTCATACCAAAGATTTTTATAAATAAAATCAAAATCATCTGACAATGATGATCACTGTCAGATGATTCAATGAAAAAAGAAAATTATTTATAATAAAACAGAGCCAAACTCTTCACGTAACTTACGTTTTAGCATTTTTCCTGTACCACTGAGTGGTATTGCATCGACAAAAATAACTTTATCGGGCGTTTGCCATTTGGCAATTTTGTCACTGTAATATTCAATGAGTTGATCTTCAGTGATTTCACTCTCTGGTGCTTTCACAGCAATCAGAACAGGGCGCTCATCCCACTTCGGATGATCGGCTGCAATTGCTGCTGCCATAGCAACATCTGGATGTCCCATCGCAATATTTTCAAGTTCAACTGAAGAAATCCATTCACCACCAGATTTGATTAAGTCTTTCGCACGGTCACTGATGTGCAGATAACCATCTTCATCCATGCTCGCAATATCACCTGTATCGAACCAGCCATCTGAAGTTAAACTCGATTCTGATTTACCAAAGTAGCGTTCAACCACCCAATGACCTTTAACTTGGAGGTTACCAATGGTTTCGCCATCATGTGGAAGGGTATTGGTGCCATTTTCTGCATCCACCAATCGTATACTCACACCGAAAGGTGGACGTCCTTGTGACAGGCGAAGTTTAGAAATTTCTTCAGCAGATAATTTTTTATGTTTTGCTTTTAACTGATTTGCTGTACCCAATGGACTCATCTCAGTCATGCCCCATGCATGAATGGTTTCACAATCATAAACATCTTTGAATGTATTCATCATAGATGGCGGGCAAGCAGAGCCCCCAATCACGTTGCGTTTAAGACTTGTGAGCGAACTGTTTAATTTTTTCGCAGAGGCCAACAAAGCTTGCCAAATGGTAGGTACACCAAGTGCAATTGTAACTTGATAATCATCAATCAATTTGACCAAGCTATCTCCATCTAAACCTGGCCCAGGTAAAATCATGGTACAACCAACCATTGCTGATGCATATGGCGTGCCCCAAGCATGGACATGGAACATTGGAACAACAGGAAGAATAACTTCACGAGCCGATAAATTTAATGAATCAGGTAAGGTTGCAACAAGTGTGTGTAAAATCGTGGAGCGATGGCTATATAAAGCACCCTTAGGGTTTCCTGTTGTTCCTGATGTATAACACAATGAACTCGCTGTCATTTCGTCAAATTCAGGCCAATCATATTCGGCTGTTTGTGCAGCAATAAGCTCATCATAAAACTTAACTTCAGGAAGGGCTTTGGCTACATCTGCATCATAAGCATCTAAACAAATAAATGACTCAACCAGTGGGATATGCGCCTTAATTCCTGTGATTATAGGTAAAAAGGTTTTATCAAAAAAAATGGCTTTATCTTTAGCATCATTGATGATGAAAATGAGTTGTTCTGGGAATAATCGAGGGTTAATGGTATGACAAATTAACCCACTTCCTGAAATGGAATACCACGTTTCTAAATGACGATGATTATTCCAAGCTAAAGTTGCAACACAGTCGCCATGAGATAATTTTAAATCAGCGAGTACTTTTGCGCCTCGTTTTGCGTTATTAGAAACATTCCCCCAATTGGTTTCAAACATCGTTCCATTGGTATTTTTGGAAATGATAGGGGTGTCTTTATGATAGGTCGCTGCGTGTTCCAATAAGCTACTAATTAAAAGGGGTTGAAACATCATACGTCCATGCATATTAATCTCCATTTATTTTTGTTTCGGCTTATATTTGTTGAATTTTTAAAGTTATAAAATGGCGAATATAAACAAAATATTCTGTCAAATGACCGATTTAATCAATGTAAATCAGTCTATGACCACCACAATTACACTAATTTAAGCACTGAGTAAAGAACCCAATAATTTCTTTATAGAGACAGGCGCTTTACGTTCAGGGATATATACACCTGCAGTTTTGAGGTCTGAAACCAACTCTGCGCGAAAGTCATTATAGTCCACTTCTGCCGCATGCCTTTGACCACCTTCAAAGTTGTAATGAGGGTTGTTTAATTCACTATCGATTGCTTGTTGCATGTTGCTCGGACGTTTGTATTTTCCTAATATTTCTTGGCAGGCTAAATTTGCTTGATGATCTGATGCAGGCCAGATGCATCCCAACGGTTGGAACAATCCAATAAAGTAGAGATTTTCATGTTCTGCATGCATCATTTTTCGATATAAAGGCAGTTTCTCAGAGTGTTGGAAATCTAAGAAATCTTTGTCGAAGAATGGAAATACTGTCCAAAAGCCTGTGCAACAACAAATAATATCGAATTCTTCTTTGCTTCCATCTACAAATTCGACATATTTTCCATCGAGTCGTTTAATGGCAGGTTTGGGGTGAATCTTGCCATGTCGAATATAGTCGATAAAATCAGAGTTCGCTGTAGGATGCTGTGTCAGCATAGGTTTAGTGTTTACAGGTAAGCCAAAATCTGCGTAACTCCCCGTAAAGGCTTTCACCATTTTAGTGAGTAGTTTTTGTCTTGTTTTAGGTGATAATTTTTCGAGTGCTTTCACCAAAATATCAGCGGGGTAGCCGAGCATGAATTTAGGCACAAACCATTGTGGACTACGCATAGAAATATAAATATGTTTCGATACACGTGCAGACTCAACGGCAACATCACAACCTGAATTACCTGCGCCGATCACTAAGATTTTTTTATCACGCCATTCATCAGTGACGCCCTTAAAATCATGTGAGTGCATCCATTTACGTGTGAATGCACCTTCATAATTTGGATATTTAGGCATCCAGTGATGACCATTCGAAACCATGAGGTAATCATAAATTTTAGTATGTTTATTGCCTTGATTATCGGTATATTCGACTTGCCATTTTCCATTTACATCTTTTGTAACATGATCAACCATGTGATGAAATTTAATATTTTCATACACGCCAAAATGCTTTGAATAGTTTTCAAAGTAGGCCTGTAAATGGTCATGCCTCGGATAGTCAGGATAGGTGGTCGGCATCGGATAGTCTTCGTATTCAGACATAGTACGCGAACTGATGATATGTGTATTTTCGTAGACAGAGGAGTGACCCGTCGCAGAGTTGAATACCCAGTTGCCACCAACTTTGTCATTTTTTTCAAAGATATCGTAAGAGATACCATTTTGTTGACAATTTTTTGCTGCAGTGATGCCTGAGGGACCAGCGCCAATGATGCATACAGTGTTCATATTCAGTTCCTTGAATTTTATTTTTATTAAAAACCAACTATAGTTGGTTTTAAGACTGTAATTGATTTATTTTTAATCAGCAAGTAATAAGGAAAATTTGATGCTGTTCAATGAAATTAAGCTTCCTGTACAGAAAAGAAGTAAAGAACGCTTAGAAAAAGTGATAGAAACAACAGTTCAAATATTAGAACAGCAAGGGTTATATGCCTGCACCATTCCAGAAATAGCGTCGAAGGCAAATTTACCTAAAATCAATATTTATCAATATTTTCCGACTGTTAATCATTTGTTTAGCATCATGATGAAGCGTTATTTAGACGAGTTACAGGGCTACATGTCTGTAAAAAGTGATGTATATATTGCATTGACGACTCGGCAAATTACCCACGATCTAATTCTTAAAGTGGCACGGTTTTATAACACCCACAAAGCTGCAAGTCTGCTGATACTCGGTGGGCCTGTACATGTGGATGGATTCAACTTACAAGAATTGGTAATTGAGCAGATTGCGGCTGACTTGAGATATATTTTCTCAGCAAAAAGTCATCCTATAGAATTTTTAAAACAAGATGAACCTATTTATTTGATTGAAATGGTTTTTGCATTGATGAAACATGGTTTTTATAAATTTGGATTCATCACTGATGAAATATTGGCAGAGTGTTTAAATGTAAGTGACCTTTATCTCAGTTCCAAAGGTCACAATTTGGATCAATGAGATTCATTATTTAAGAAATGAATCATTTAAGTGCTACTAAAAATGCTTTATGTGCTTGTAAAATTGTTTCCTGAAAAGGATGATGAAATAAATCAAAATGACCACAATTTATTTCTAAATATTGACCATATTTAAGTTTCTTCTCTAACTTTCGAGTCGCCTTGATTGGAATTAGTGAGTCTTGAGTAGCACCAAGTACCAAGGTAGGTGATTGAATATGATGTGCAGTAGCTGTCGGTCGATATAGTCCAATCGTGGCTACAATCCGAGCAGGCACAGCATTATCCCATTGAACATCATCAGGGATGATTGAATGATAACCTTCATAGCAGTCTTCACCTGCTAAGATCGCAAATCTGTCTTTAGCAACCACAGGCATGGTTTTGACTTTGCCAATTCGTGCTAAAGCTAAATCTTGCATAGCACATAAGGTCGCTCCTAAAAGATATTTTTTAGGATAGAGCGTCAAACTTGCTAAGCCATCTACATGCGGGAAATTCGAAATGATGGCTTTAAAATTTTGTTGGGCAGCTAAAGTTAAAACATGACCACCACTAAATGAATATCCCCATAGAATCATTTGACTTGTAGGGATCTTCAAGTTTTGATTTAGATATTGAATAACAGTTTCCCAGTCTTTGAGTTGACTGTTTTTATCAACCAAATATCTAACTTTTCCTGTGCTTTCTCCAAATCCACGATGATCAAAAACGCAAACGCGATAACCTAGCTCATGATAAAACTTGGCAAAATGGTCAAGTTGACAAGACTTCTCTCCACCTAATCCATGCGCCATGAGGATGAGATCAGCATCTTGGGAAATTTGATCATATAAATCAGCTTGAATGTTATAAGAATCAATGGGGAGGGTAATTTTTCGAACATTCATTTTACAGTCCCTTGTAATGTTAGATTTTTATAATTGATTAATTTTTAACTTTAGCGGTAAATAAAATAATTGTCTATAACTGATGGAAAATGATAATCACATCAATTATTTTAAAAAATATAAACCCTAATTATCATTTTCATTATATTTTAAATCTATGGATTATTTTTTAAATGTTAAGTTTAATTAATCTAATTTAGATATTGTATGTTTTGCTTTGCAGTTTTGTTTAGATTCCCTAATTGATTCTATTAAATAATTTTTTAAGATATAAGAAAAATATATATTTAAATAAAATTAGATTATTTTTGTCTTAAAAATAGGCATTTCTTGTGAGAAGATATAGGAAAATGTTTGAATTTATGATCAATAATACAAACACACTATTAAAAAATTTAAAAATAATCTAGAGGTTTAAAATGGCGGAAATTTTTGTTTATTCTAAAGAAACTCATCAAGTCATTCAAAATATTAAAGGTAATGGGGTTGGGATTTCTGAAAATTCTGTGATTGTTTTAAATATTAAAAAGGATGATGTTCTTAAAATTGAACGAATAGGAAACAATGTCGTTATTCATTTAAATAGTGGGGAGTTAATTACAATTGAAGACTATTTTAAATTTAATGACTGTAGTTTAGTTTTACATGATGATCAGCATAATATTTTGCTTGTAAATTTTACTGATAGTTCAGGTGCAATTATTGACCCTATCATTTATGAACCAATAGAAAATATCGAACCTTTATTATATGACGATAATTTTGCAGGACTCATTTTACCTTGGGCTGCTGGTGGAGTAGCTGCTGGTGGACTAGCTGCATTAGGAGGTTCTTCAGGTTCTAATGATTCTCAATCTGAAAATAAAGATGAAAATTCAATTACGGGTAATTTTCCCTCAAGGTTATCGGCTAAATTGAATTATGATTCAGGCACATCTGATAGCGATTCTATTAGTAATAAAGGTCAAATGGATATATCCGGTTTAGATGCTGACGCAATTTGGGAATATAGTATTGATGGTGGTAAAACTTGGATCAAGGGTATTGGCAGTAGTTTTGATTTAGCAGAAGGGCACTATGCCGCTGGTAAAATTCTTATTAAACAAACCAATACGAGTACAAATGTTAGTGTGATTACAACATTAACTGAAATTATCATCGATAAAACAATTGATCCGTTAACGGCTAGGCTGATTCAAGACACAGGTCCAAGCAATAACGACAATATTAGCCAAGATGGTACGATTAACGTGTCAGGAATCGAAGCTGGTGCAACCTGGTCATACAGCACAGATAATGGTCAAACTTGGGCAACTGGTACTGGTAATAGCTTCACTTTAGCTGAAGGTACGTACACTGCTGGACAACTACAAATCAAACAAGTCGATGTGGCGGGCAATGAAAGTCCAGTGACTAAGCTACCTGACATTACCATTTCATCCTCAGAAATTATCGCAGTTGATGATGCTCACAATACACAGCCATTTTACGAAATCGAACAAGAGTATTTCAACTATTCTGGAACCGATACTCAATCTTTAATTGTCAGTAAAGATCAATCAGGAAATGATTTAGCTAAAATTGATTTCAATCAATCTGAATTGGTAGGTTCAGCGCCAGATGGAGCAATAGAGCTTAACTATTCAGAATTAACCGTAAAAGCGAATACGTTGTTGCATTTAAGCTATTACTTAACAGAACCAGCAGGTGAAGTTTATCTAACCGTTGAAAAATTTGAGAATGGGGCTTGGGTTGTTGTATCTACAGGTCAGAAGTATACAAAAGCTGATTTCCCTTCATCCGATCAACCAGCAAAAATCGCTGTCTATAATAGTGAAAATGATGCAGGTCAGTTCCGTTTAGTGCTGAATGTTGATGATCAAAAAGCACCTGGTATTTCGATTGATCCACCTATTACAGGTGATGGTGATGATGATTGGTGGAACATGGCATCGGCCTCTATCACTCCAATGATTGCAAGAATGATGACACCTGCAGCTGCACAAGCGGAAGAGGATACAATACTTCCAGATGCACCATCAAATATATCTTTCAATGCTGACGGTACAGTATTAGAGGGTAATGCAGAGCCGGGTAGCTTGATTGAAGTACGCGAATATCCTCAAGGTAAGGTTGAAAAGACTATTACAGATCCAAATGGTAACTTTAGCATTGCTCTCTATAGAGCATTTACGAATGGGGAAGAGTTTGAAATAACAGCAACAGATCCTGCAGGTAATACATCACAGAAAAGTGTTATTATTGCACCAACTGGACCAAGTATTTCATCTAAAATTGATCAGGAACTCGGTGGTATTGTGAGCGGAATAACTGAACCGAATGCAAATATAGAAGTCAGAGATAAAGATTACAATTTGATCGATAGTGGTAAAGCAGATGAAAATGGTTTATTTACAATTCATTTATCACAGCCACAAGATAAAGGTCAGGAACTACAAGTAACGGCTACCAATGTGAGTGGATTGTCTTCATCTCCTGCTTTGATTCAAGGACCTACCATTAATAGCGTAATTTTTAATGATCAAAACAATGCGAGTAGTGCTTTATTTACCAACTATGAAATTAATGTTAAAGCGACAGATCTCAATTCTACAGGTACTGGAATTCAAGGGAACATTTTATTAAATGATGTAAATCTCGGTCATAACATCATTTTAACGCATGTTGGCAATACTCCAATAAGTGGTTCTACAGTCATTCCCTCACAACAAAATGCGGGGACTTTAATTATTAATGAAAAAGGTGAATATATTTATACAGGGATTGATCGCCAAGATTTGGGGAAAACAGAAACATTTAGCTATACCATTGCTGATGCAAATGATCCGACTCGTACAGCTCAAGCAGAGTTAAAAATTATGATTTCTGCTGAAGGCGTGATTATTGGAACAGCAGATAGTGGAGATGTAACCCTTGCGATAGGTGCGGATCGTGCTTATGCAAGTAGTTCTACTGATCAATATGTTTCAGGGGATGATATTTACGTCAGTCGTGGCGCAAATGAAACGATAAAATCAGGTTCAGGAAATGACACCCTCATTTTAAATTTATTGAATCAAACTGATGGTACTGGTGGAAATGGTCAGGATGTTTGGGAAAACTTTACACTTTATGATGCAGCAAGTTCAAACACAGATATCGACTTTATTGATGTACGCGGTTTACTAGAGAAAGTAAATGCAAATGAAAAAGAACTTCACATCAAAGATTATTTATCGACCAGAAAAGAAGGAAACGATACTGTTCTCTATGTGGATTTAGATGGATCGGGCTTTGGTCATGAAAGCACTAAATTACTGACACTTAAAAATGTAGATACGACGATTGATGACCTAATTAGTAATCATCAAATTTTATTTTAAATAATAGTTCATGAATTAAGAAAGAAGCCTCAGGGCTTCTTTTTTTGATGATATTTTAAGGGTATTTTAAGCTGTGTATTTTTAAATTGGAAAATCAATTCAAAAGTTAAACAGATGAATCATAGTCTCTTTATAAAAAAACAATTGCTATTACTGATAACTTCTTTTTTGATTTTAATCATCTTTTTTCCAATTTATGGCGAAGTAGACCTAAACTTGATCCAACCATGGATGAGTCCTCATGGTGAGTTTTTCTTAAAAAGTAATTGGTATTTAGACACTCTCAATCATCGCTATGTAAAACAACTGTTGATCATGGCTTATGTGAGTTTTCTTGGGCTTTGGATCGCTTCTTTCAAGTTCAAACAGTTTCAACAACATCGCACAACTTATCTTTATCTATTTCTCATGATCATTTTGTCGACGTCGGTGATTGGGATTTTAAAATCACAATCAGATCATGCATGTCCTTGGGACATGGTCGTTCCTTCAGGTAATTCATATACATGGCAATTCAATCAAATTGGAGGGCATTGCTTCCCAGGAGGTCATGCATCTACAGGTTTTGCTTTGTTAGTCGGTTATTTTGTTTATCGTGCCAAAAATCGTAGCCGAGCAATTTTTTACCTTGTTGCTGCATTGATTTTAGGGTTGGGTATGGGATGGGCACAAATGATGCGTGGTGCTCACTTTTTCAGCCATAACTTATGGACTGGCTGGATTATTTGGTTCATCAATGTATTGGTTTATACCTTAACGTATAGCTCTCTCAAAAATTCAGTATTTGAGAATAAATAACCGAAAATTTTATTTAAATGAAGGTTTTAAATCAATAGATTCATCACTAATCATGGTCAATTACTGATGAATCTTGAAATAAAATTAGGTGCCTTGATTTTAGGATACTGAGCTTTGTATAGATTGATTCTTTAAAGGAATCTGTACTATGACGTGCAGACCACCCAATTGTTTGCTCTGCTGAAAAATGATTTTGCCACCTAAACGCTCAGTTGCTTTATCAACAATTGAAAGCCCTAAACCGCTTCCAGTTTCTAAGTGCTGATGTACTCGATAAAAACGTTTCAGAATTTGATCATACTGTTCAGGTGGAATGCCTGGCCCGCTATCTTCAATATGAATTGTCGCTTGATCTTGTTCTAGAAATGCTGAAACGTTGATGATGCCTTGATTCGGAGTGTATTTAATCGCGTTATCAATCAAATTATAAATAATAGAATGCACAGCGGATTCTTGACTGAGTATTTTGACATCTTCTTGGCGCTCCATACCCAGATCGATTTCTTTTTCAATAGCAAGGTGAATCAGTTGTTCAACACACTGGACAGCCACTTCATTGATTAAAAAGTATCGTTCATGTTCTTGATTGAGTACAAAGGCATCTTGCTTGGCTAGACTTAAGAGTTGACTCACCAAATGTTGGATTCGTGCTAAGCCATGACTGAGTTTCATCAGAGAGGCATTATGGGGAAGTTCACGTAACAAAATTTGAGTCTGCAAATTTAAAGCCGTAATTGGCGTTCTCAGCTCATGAGCTGCATCAGCAACAAATTGTTTTTGTTCCAATTGTGCATCTGATATCCGTTGAAAAAGATGATTAATTTCTTGAATACTGGGCACGATTTCAATGGGATAACGATCACAACTAATCGGAGTCAATTCATTTGGTTTGCGTTCAATTAGTTCAGATTTAAAGTTTTCAATCGGTTTAAAACTACGCCGGATGATATAGCTGAGTCCCCAAATCGCAAATGGCATTATGATCAAATAGGGCAGAAACATATTCCAAGCCAGCTCAAGTGCCAAATTTTGACGAACTGATTTTTGTTGGCTAACTTGGATTTGTAGATCATTAAGCGGAAGAACGTAGGTTTGCCATTCACCATGAGATGTCGGCTGTACATAGAAGCCTGAGCTTTCTACAGGTTTAACTAATAACTGAAATTGATGATTTAAGTGATTATTATTTTGGTAAGGCCAAACATCTACGAATAAATCTTCTTCATGATAATGTTTAAGATGATCAAATTGCGATTGCACAGGTCTAGGGTTGAATTTAGCAACACGCTCAGCCAGATTGCGCATTTGCGCATTTAAAATTTCTTCAGTTTCCTCTAAAGCGATTCGATAGGCTGAAAAAACCAATAAACAACCCATTAACACACTAAATAGTGATGTATAGATAATCAGCTTTTTCTTAAGTGAATAGGGTTGATTTCTCATGATTTAACCGCTTCACTCCCAAGTCTATACCCTAAACCACGCACGTTACGGATGAAATTCTTCCCTAGTTTTGCACGTATATGATGAATATAGACCTCGATGGTATTACTACACACCTCGCTGTCTATGTCATACATTTTTTCTTCTAAATTAGATTTGGAAAAAATTTTATTAGGATGACTCATTAAAGGGATCAGTAAAGCCCATTCACGGTTTGAAAATTCAATGATTTCATTGTCAAAACGAGCGATATGTTGCTCAACATCTAAAGTGAGGTTGCCATAATGTAATTTTGGTGTTTGATCATTGATGGTGACTTTGGCACTACGGCGAATCAGAGCTTGGATTCGAGCCAAAAGCTCTTCAAATTCATAAGGTTTTACCAAATAATCATCTGCGCCCTGATTCAAACCTTCTACACGATTATGTAATTGATCACGTGCAGAAATAATTAAAACTGGCAAATTACTTTGACTTTGACGGATGTGTTTCAATACTTGCATGCCATCCATCATAGGTAAGCCTAAATCTAGTAAAACTACATCATAAGAATTTTCTGCAATTTTTTTTAAACCATCAAAACCGTTGTTGACCCACTCGACTTCAAAATGGTGATACTGCAGTAGTGTGAGCGTTGATTCTGCGATCATAAAGTCATCTTCTATAATTAAAATTTTATGCATGACTAAGCTCTCGGTGCAGTGGTCTTTTGACATTGCTGAAGCATATTTAAATGCGGGTCAGCGGTATTTGTTTTTATGCCTAATAAATTTATCAGAGTTGGGAATAAATTGTCTTGTGATAATGTTGATTTTTTCAGTTGTGATAGGCAATTCACATCTGAAGGTTGGTTTTCTTGCCATTGCTGTGAAAACCACATGAACATCGGAATGTGAGTTTGTTGAGATGGTGCTATAGCATAGGGTGCACCATGTAAATACAGACCACTTTCACCTGTGGATTCACCATGATCGGATAAGTACCAAAATGCAGTTTGATATTGTGATTTTTCATTTAATGCTCCAATCAATTGACTCAAAACATGATCTGTATAAAGAATTGAATTGTCATAGCTGTTCAGTAACTCTTCTTGACTACAGCCTTGAATCGCATTGGTATCACAGGTGGGTTTAAAACGTTGAAATTCAGTTGGACTACGTTTGTAATAAGCAGGTCCATGACTTCCCATTTGGTGTAATACGATCAGATGCGACTGTTGATCATTTTTAGGTAATTGTTTTAAATAATCTTTTAAGCTATCCACTAAAATTTCATCGAAGCATTCACCATCAGGGCTACACCATTTATCTTTTAATGTAGTGGGTATTTTAAATTGTTCAACGCGGTTGCATACATCTTTGCAGCCCGAATTATTGTCAATCCATGTCACTTTGTATCCAGCTCTTTGCGCGATATCTAATAACCCTTCACGATGATGCGCTAACTTCGAATCGTAGCTCTCACGGGTCATGCCTGAAAACATACACGGCACTGAAACTGCGGTTGCTGTCCCACAAGAACTGACATTCGAAAAGTTGATTAAGTCTAATTTAGACAGCTCAGGATTGGTTTGTTTTGCATAACCATTCAGCGAAAAACTTTCTGCACGAGCAGTTTCACCGACAACCAAAAGCATAATTTTAGGTTTTTTCGAGTTTGTAGCATTTTGAATGAGGTGTGCATCTTCACCATAATGAATCAATGGTAGGTTTTCTTGCGGTCTTTGTTTTTTATAATATGACCATGATGAACCAACGAAATTTTGTGGAGAAATCATTCCTTTTAAATCACGGTTTTCTCTAAAAATAGCCGCATAATCTACATAATAGGCAAAGACCAACCCCATTAATATGAGAACAGAAGCAACAATATGACTCATTTTTTTTAATAGAATCGGTTTGATATTTTCAGGTTTAATTTTGACTATAAACAGAACCATCAAAGGTAGAGCGATAAATAAAATCACCCAGATTAAAAAATTTAAATTCACTAGATCAAATGCTTCACTATGATCGGTTTGCATCATATTTTGGATTTGATCTGAGTTAATCACAGCCCCCAAGCTATTTACAAAGTACGCACTTAGACCGCCCAAAGTAATCCAAAAGAAAGAGAATAGCTTGGCATTAATTTTCCAGTGAATCATCTGAAAAATTAAATTGTATACTGAGATAATTACACCAGCTGAGGCAATGATAAATAAAAAGTATTGAAAGCCAGAATGTGGGGTTAATGCAGCGAGTTTTTCAAAAAATAAAAAATTGAGACCAATCGTGAGCCACACAGCCATACATAAATTAAATGTTGACAGTGAAACTGTCGGAATTTTTGATATTAGATTTAATTTTTTGAACATACTAAAAACATTAAAAATTTTGATTCACTCATGCTAAATAGCGAAACTTAAAATGTTCTTAATGATGATCTTATAAAAGTTGTCAGGTGCATTATTTTATTAGGGAGATAATACAGTT
This sequence comes from Acinetobacter sp. CY81, assembly GCF_059515925.1. NCBI lineage: Bacteria > Pseudomonadati > Pseudomonadota > Gammaproteobacteria > Moraxellales > Moraxellaceae > Acinetobacter > Acinetobacter sp. CY81. The sequence goes on along the minus strand of NZ_JCAKNC010000007.1, from coordinate 49,898 downwards.
ATGGCTGATCTCCTCAATTTGATTTTCTTTGAATATGACACCATCCCATTTTTGCATTTGTGCCATTAACCATATAAAGTCATTTGGATTGGGTGAAATGTCATCACCAACAAAACTCCGAATAATATTTTGAATCCCATGATATTTTTGCACATGAATGGTTTCAGAGCATTTAAAACGAATAATATTAAATTCGATTAGCAAACTCCAAACCTCATTAAAATTGTCTATTTTTTGCAGTTCTTGCTGTGCTTTTTGAATTGCATTACACATGGCTTTTAAGGTATTCGGATTTGATGTTGCCCATTCATCAGTGACGGCTAAAACCTTATCTGCAACAGTCGGAATAATTGCTTGGCTCGATAATATTTTATCTCCAATACCCATGACTTCAGCTTCAGTATTCCACGGTTCTCCGACACAAAATCCATCAATATGATGATTATTTAAAGCTTCCACCATATATGGTGGTGGCAAAGTTTGAAGTTGAATATTTTTTGCTAAATTTTCATCTGCTAAAGCAAACCATTCTCTTAAACAATAATGATGAATGGATTGTTTATATACATGTGCAAATTTAATCGTGTTTCTTAAATGTCTATCTTTTGACATGGCTTCAACGATTTTTTCTGCTGATATTAATGGAGCATCATCAATTTGAATCCCTAGCTCAAAGCATAATTTTTGGCTTAAAGTAATAAAAGCTCGATTTTGGCTTAAAACCAACGGTGTTTTGAGGGGAATACCCAATTGATCTTGCCCAATAGCTGCAGCAGGTAGCATGGCAGATAAACAATGCGCTGCGTCTAAAAAGCCAAATGCTAAACGATCTCTCAAACTTGCCCAAGATGCTTCATGCACCAATTCAACGTGTAGTCCAACGTCTTCAAAAAAACCACGATGTTTTGCCCATAACAGTGCAACACAATCGAGCAAAGGAATATAACCAATTTGGATCTGATTTTTTTCTAAATTTGACATCGTATTTATTCCTGATTTTTTGCCATTTTTAAAAATTTCATAGTTTGAGTAAGCATTGATTGTTGACGAATATCAGTTTTTAAATTGCGATTGAAGCAAAGCTTGAGCTTCGAGTAAACGGCGGGACATTTCTCCCATGGTCATTCGATGGCTCATTGCATTTTTCCTCAACAACTGAAAGGCTTGATCTTCCGTCAAGGTTTGCATTTGCATTAACAGGACTTTGGCTTTTTCGATGTCTTTACGGTCAGCCAGTTTGCACTTGGTTTCTGCTAAATCATTAATCAATTTTTTATGCTTTTTGAATTGCTCAATAGATATTTCTAAAATACTGTCTAATTTTGCTGGATCGATACCATCCACAATATAAGCGGTCACACCTGCATCTATGGCACTTCGAATCGTATCTTTATTGGAGTTTTTAGTAAAAAGTACTGTTGGTAAATCAAATTGACTGACACAGCTTTCTATAATATCTCGATGCGGATGATCCATATCCAATAAGATCACATCTGCATTCAAATGCTTTAAATCAGCACTATTCAGATGATCTATTGATAAACAAGCGACCACGTCAAAGTCGTGTTCAATTAAAGATTTTTGGATATATGAGGCACGTTCTAGATCGTCATCTATCAGTGCAATTTTTAGATTTGGCATATCGTTAGACAGGGAAGACCTGAGAATGCAAAGTACATCAATCCCTAAGCAAAAATTAGACCAAAAAAATAGGTTTTAAATTGATCTAATTTAGTTCATTTAGCGGTTATGGTTCACTGAAGGGATTCAATAAATTGCTCTATCTTTTACGGGTGCACTAAAAAGTGACTTTCATGTGCAGATTTAATGCAACTCTCTAAAGTCTTCATTTTTCAATTAAAGCCATACCCCTAAAATGATTGCTCTTGATTTAAACAGATAAAAATAAAATTAAAAAATAAATCATTGATAATATTGACTAAATATAAATAATTTTAAAGGTTGGCATAGTCTATGCATTTGTATTTGCAAGTCAAAGAAGACTTTAAAAATTTGTGATACGGCCAACGACGTCCGTTCTGATCGAGTTCATTACCATTTTGAGTAGTGAATAAACCAATACGTTCAGTTCAGGTGGAGACGGTTATGTCTACAAATTTGAATGCTAAAAAAGAAACTAAAATTAGTTTATTTAACTTCAGCAATGCCGCGATGAGAGCCTTCCACATGAGTTGGCTCGCATTTTTTGTCTGCTTCTTCGCATGGTTTGCTTGCGCACCTTTAATGCCTGTCATCGCAGGTGAGTTCAATTTAACCAAAGATCAAATCGCCAATATTAATATTGCAGCGGTTGCCATCACCATTCTTGTACGTCTCATCGTTGGACCACTGTGTGACAAATACGGTCCCCGTAAAACTTATACCGCATTGCTCATTCTTGGAAGTATTCCAGTATTTGGTGTGGCATCAGCAAATAGCTACGAGTCTTTCCTCTTTTTCCGTCTACTCATTGGAGCGATCGGTGCCAGTTTTGTGATCACGCAATATCACACCAGTATCATGTTTGCACCTAATGTGGTGGGGACCGCCAATGCTACAACAGCAGGTTGGGGGAATGCAGGGGGCGGTGCAACACAAGTGTTGATGCCACTCATGTTGGCAGCATTAGTAATGTTCGGTGTTGAACAAGCAATGGGTTGGAGAATTGCTTTAATCGTTCCGGGTGTATTGATGTTGATCGTTGGGGTGATGTATTGGAAATTTACACAAGATGCACCACAAGGCAATTTTAATGAATTACGTGAACAAGGCGTATCCGTTGGTTCAGACAAAAAAGGTGGTGTAGCGATTCTGATGCATGCTGCACGTAACTACCGTGTTTGGATTTTATTCGGTGCATATGCAGCATGCTTTGGTATTGAAATTTTCATTCATAACATTGTCGCAATGTACTACGTGGAAAACTTTAATTTTGGATTAAAAGAAGCAGGAATGGCAGCAGGTATTTTTGGACTGTTAGCACTATTTGCCCGCGCTCTGGGTGGCATTGTTTCGGATAAAGTTGCGACCAAAAAAGGCTTAGATGGTCGCACTAAAGTTTTATTTGCCATGATTTTAATGGAAGGCTTGTTTCTCGTCCTGTTCTCGCAAATGTCAACGCCGATGTTGGCTATCCTCGCAATGACAGTATTCGCTTTATTCACCCACATGGCATGTGGCGCAACCTATGCCTTGGTGCCATTTATTGATCGTGATGCATTGGGTGGTGTTGCAGGAATTATTGGGGCAGGTGGTAACGTCGGTGCAGTGGCAGCAGGTTTTCTATTGAAGGGCATGCTTGATATTCAAACCACGCTTATGGTTTTAGGCGGTCTGGTCGTGATTGCTGCAAGCTGTGTACTGATGATTCGTTTCTCGGTTGAGCATAAAGAAAAAGAACAACGCTTATATGAGCAAGCCATACATGAACGTAGCTTGGCTGAAGCACAAAATTCGTAATCAAAGATTTAGAGATTTAAAGAAAATTGGAGTAATGCTATGAAAATCATCATGATTGGCCACGGTATGGTCGGACACAAATTTATTGAATCATTGCTTGAACAAGCAGGAGACGACGTTGCAATTACGATTTTGGCAGAAGAGCCTCGCTTAGCCTACGATCGTGTTCATTTAACGGAATACTTTAGCGGTAAATCAGTGAAAGATTTAACCTTATGTCGAAGTGATTTTGCGGATGCATACGGAATAGATCTACGTTTAAGTACCAAAGTTGTTGAAATTGATCAAATCAATAAAACAGTTACAACCAATCATGGCGATGTTCTCAGTTTCGATAAGCTTGTTTTAGCTACAGGTTCATATGCATTTGTACCCCCTATTCCAGGAAATGACCGTGAAAACTGCTTCGTCTATCGCACTATTGATGATTTAGATGCGTTAAAACAAGCAAGTTTAAATGCAAAAAGTGGCGTAGTGATTGGAGGTGGTTTACTTGGACTAGAAGCAGCCAAAGCGCTGCGAGATTTAGATCTTGAAACACATGTCGTTGAATTTGCACCTCGTTTAATGGCGGTGCAAATTGATGACCTCGGTGGAAAGGTTCTTCGTTCAAAGATCGAAAATTTAGGTGTAAAAGTTCATACCCAAAAAGCGACTTCAAGTATTGAACAAGGTGTATCGACGACTCACTTAATGAAATTTGGTGATGGCAGTGAACTTGAAACTGATATCATTTTATTTTCAGCAGGGATTCGCCCTCGTGATGAATTAGCTCGCCAAAGTGGTCTGTCTATTGGTGAGCGTGGCGGTATTGTCATTAATGATTATTGCCAAACTTCAAATGCTGATATTTATGCCATTGGTGAATGTGCACTGTGGCAAAACAAAATTTATGGCTTAGTCGCTCCAGGCTATGATATGGCACGTATTGCGGCTAAACATGTCATGGAACAAGCATGTAATGAGTTTGCAGGTGCTGACATGAGTACCAAGTTGAAACTCATGGGTGTGGATGTTGCATCAGTTGGTGATGCACATGCAATGACACCGAATGCACTGAGTTATTTCTATGCCGATGAGGCAGCTCAAGTCTATAAAAAGATTGTGGTCAATCGCGATAAAACTCAGCTCTTAGGTGCAGTGCTCGTGGGTTGCGCTAAAGAATACAACGATCTGCTGCAAATGATGTTGAATGGATTGGAAATACCTGAAAATCCTGAAAGTTTAATTATGCCAGGCTTTGATCAAGCTTCTTCGAAAGCAGGTGGAAGCGGTGTAGATCTCTTGCCAGACAATGCAACGATTTGTTCATGCAATAACGTATCAAAAGCTGATATTTGTTCTGCAATCGCTGATGGTTCGACTTCACTCGGCGCTCTAAAAAAATGCACCAAAGCTGCAACAGCATGTGGAGGCTGTACGCCACTGGTTACGCAAGTACTTAAAGCCGAATTACAACGCCAAGGTGTGACTGTAAATAATCATCTGTGTGAGCACTTTGCATATTCACGCCAAGAGTTGTATCACTTGGTACGTGTCAATGAAATCAAAACTTTTGATGATTTAATTCAACAACATGGTCATGGTTTAGGTTGTGATATTTGTAAGCCAACAGTGGCAAATATCTTAGCTTCATGTTGGAATGATTTTGTGTTGAAACCGAGTCATGCAGGTTTGCAAGACAGTAATGATTACTACTTAGGCAACATCCAAAAAGATGGTTCTTACTCTGTAGTGCCTCGTATGGCTGGTGGTGAAGTTACCCCAGATGGCTTGATTGCCATTGGTCAAATTGCAAAAGAGTATGGTTTATATACCAAGCTTACAGGTGGTCAACGTGTCGATATGTTTGGTGCTCAAGTGCATCAACTGCCTGAAATTTGGGAAAAACTGATTGAAGCTGGTTTTGAGTCTGGACATGCCTATGGTAAGTCACTACGTACTGTAAAATCTTGCGTGGGTAGCACATGGTGCCGTTACGGCGTCGATGATTCTGTTGGTTTGGCCATTTTTCTTGAAAATCGCTATAAAGGAATGCGTTCACCACATAAAACAAAAATGGCGGTATCAGGCTGTACACGTGAATGTGCAGAAGCGCAAAGTAAAGATGTCGGTGTCATTGCAACAGAAAAAGGTTGGAACCTGTATGTCTGTGGTAATGGCGGCATGAAGCCTCGTCACGCGGAGCTACTTGCATCAGATTTAGATACCCAAACTCTGATTAAATATATTGACCGATTCTTTATGTTCTATATCCAAACAGCAGATCGTTTACAACGTACTTCGGTATGGCGTGACAATATGGAAGGTGGTTTGGATTATCTTAAAGACGTCATCGTTCATGATTCATTGGGGATTGCTGAAGAGCTTGAACGTCGTATGAGTCATGTGGTGGGCACTTATCAAGATGAATGGCGCACAGCGATTGAAGACCCAGAAGTACGCAAACGTTTCGTCAATTTCGTCAATACAAAAGCAGAAGCACAAAAAGATCCGCATATTCAATTTGCTGAAGTGCGTGGACAAATTCGCCCTAAAACCTTGGCTGAACGTGATTTAACACGTATTCCAGTGGTTGAAGCTTAATTAACCCTCAAGGAGAATATACATGACAATTTTAAAAGATATGAATGAACTTGAATGGGTTGATGTTTGTGATTTAGATCGGATCACACCAAATACGGGCGTAGGCGCTTTAATCCAAGATCAGCAAGTTGCCATTTTTCGTGTGGGTTCAGAAAAGCGTGTCTATGCGTTGAGTAATCAGGATCCATTTAGTAAAGCTTTTGTGATGTCACGTGGCATTGTCGGTGACCTGCAAGGTGAGCGTGTAGTGGCTTCGCCAATCTATAAACAACATTTTAGCTTGGCAACAGGGCGTTGTTTAGAAGACAAAGAACAGAAACTGTTGGTATTCCCAAACAAGATTGAAAATGGTCGTGTTTACGTGAGCCCAAGCCCTCAGAAAACGTATATTACCAATACAGGACCTTCTCAAGAAAAAATGAAATTGGTTCTGATTGGCAACGGTTTGGCAGGCATGCGCTGTTTAGAAGACCTATTAGATATGGCATCTGATCGTTATGAAATTACGGTCATTGGTGAGGAACCATGGGGCAACTACAACCGTATCATGTTGTCACCAGTATTATCTGGTGATAAAACCATTGACGACATTATGCTGCATACCCATGCGTGGTACGCTGAAAAAGGAATTCGACTGATCGCTGGAGACGCCGCTGTTCGTATAGATCGACCACGTAAACAAATCTATACCGAACAAGGAGTGGTGGTTGATTATGACCGTTTGATTCTTGCGACAGGCTCGAAACCGTTTGTTCCGCCGATTCCTGGTGCAGATTTAAAAGGCGTGATGAGCTTTCGAGATATTTATGACGTCAATACCATGCTCGATTATTGTGCGTCGCATAAAAATGCTGTCGTAATCGGTGGCGGTCTACTAGGTTTGGAAGCAGCCTATGGACTGAAACAGCGTGGCATGAATGTGACAGTTCTACATTTGACGGATCGTATAATGGATCGTCAGCTAGATGCTAAAGCCAGTACCATGTTAAAGGCATCAATCGAAGCGAAAGGCATTGAAATTATTACTGAAGCCAATACAGAAGCTCTACTAGGACAAGAGGGTCACGTTCAACAATTACGTTTAAAGGATGGACGTACATTGCCGGCAGATTTAGTGATCTTTGCTGTTGGTATCCGTCCAAATATGTCGCTTGCTCAAAGTGCAGGGCTACGCTGTAATCGCGGTGTATTGGTTAATGACACTATGCAGACGTTTGACCCAAGTATTTATGCTGTTGGCGAGTGTATTGAACATCGAAATCAAACTTTTGGTTTGGTTGAGCCATTGTGGGGACAAGCGTTCATTTGTGCATCACACTTGGCAGAACACGGTAGTTTGACATTTAAAGCGCCGACAGTTCCGACACAGCTTAAAGTGAGTGGTTGTGATGTGTTTTCAGCAGGACGAATTGATATAGAAGCAAGTGCACCAAAAGAGGATTTTGAAGATATCGTACTGAATGATGAAAAGCGTCAAATTTACAAGCGTATTATTATTCAAAAAGATAAAGTGATCGGTGCGGTACTTTTTGGAGATACTGAAGATGGGACTTGGTATGCAGAATTGATTGCAGATCAAACACCAATTTCATCCATTCGTAATAAACTTTTATTCGGAAAAGACTTTGCTTTAAAGAAGGCAAGTTAATCCTTAGCAAGGATTGAAGTTTTTATTTTAATCAGCATCTAAAAACAATATACAGTTGAAAATATAATATTAAAAAAGCCATTTTAAAATGGCTTTTTTAATGAGTGATTTTTAATGAATGATTTAATAAAGTAATGATTAATATGTTTTATAGGGTAAAAATTTTCCTGATAATATGACATTAACTCGATCACCATTTGGATTGTTTTCGCGTTGAATATCCATACTGAAATCAATCGCACTCATAATACCATCACCAAACTCTTCATGAATAAGCTCTTTGATGGTCGTACCATAAACACTCACGACTTCATACCAACGATAAATTAATGGGTCTGTTGGTACACTTGTTTCGAGTGATCCTTTATACGGCACGATTTGTAGCCAAGCGACTGCTTCATCTGTAAGGCCGAATATTTCACCAATAATTTCAGCTTGTTGTTTGTTAAAAGCCATTTGTCCCAAACATGCAGAAGTGACCCATTCTTTCGATAAGCCAATTTTTTCAGCGACATCTTTCCATTTTATCGATTTGAGTACTTTTGCAGAAATAATCATGTCTGTGACTTGTTGGCGATGCGTAATCATATTTAATTCATGAATATAAATTTATTAAGGTAATTGTTTTATGCAGTTTTTATACCAAAAAATATTAAAATATAAATATTATGTTGGTATATAAATTGCACTTTAAAAGTTGATTTATTTTTATCACGAATGAAGTTAAATAATATTTAATAGATTTTAATTGATGGGATTTTAAAATATCTAATCGTATTATTATGAGGTGAAAAATGTCGTATCTTGCTCCTGCAGAATTTGCAAAAAAAGTCGTCGATGCTGGTGAAGCAAAACTCCATATGGCGACACGTGATGTCGTCATTCGAGCCTTTATGGCGGGTGCAATTTTAGCTTTGGCTGCTGTATTTGCTGTGACTATTGCTGTGCAAACTGGTGTGCCTCTTATTGGTGCATTGTTATTTCCAGTTGGTTTTTGCATGCTTTATTTATTGGGCTACGACTTGCTCACAGGGGTTTTTGTACTTACACCTTTGGCTTGGCTTGATAAACGTCCTGGCGTGACTTGGAAAAGAATTTTAAAGAATTGGGGATGGGTGTTTTTAGGCAACTTTGCAGGTTGTTTAACCGTGGCTTTTTTAATGGCTATTGTTTATACCTATGGTTTTGCAGCAGAGCCGAATAAAGTTGGACTTGCGATTGCGCATATTGGAGAAGATCGTACTTTAGGCTATGCCGAATATGGTTTTGCTGGTTGGATGACGATTTTTATCCGTGGTATGTTGTGTAACTGGATGGTATCGTTGGGTGTAATTGGCGCCATGATGTCGACCACTGTTAGCGGAAAGTTCATTGCGATGTGGATGCCGATTATGCTGTTTTTTGCAATGGGCTTTGAGCACTCTGTCGTGAATATGTTCTTATTTCCATTTGCAATGATGATGGGTGGTGACTTCTCGATTATGGATTACTTTATTTGGAATGAGTTACCAGTAGTCTTGGGCAACTTAGTCGGTGGTTTAGCATTAACAGGTCTTGCACTTTACACCACGCACGTCCGTACAGCAGACCGTAAGGATTTCTAATTCTTACTTTTTATCATCATCAATAATACAGGATCAAGGATGATCCAATTTTAAGAGTGTAAGCTGATGAGCAAAAAATTAGCTGTTCTTTTAGGGCAATTTGCTGATAAAGGAGTAAAAGCAGAACAACAGGATTTTCATGGTGCAGGATTACCAGAGGGTTATATTCTAACTCAAAAAGGGATCGTCTGTGCTATTGCCGATGGAATCAGTAGCAGTAATGTGAGCCATATTGCGAGTGAGACAGCGGTATCCAGCTTTATTCAAGACTACTATTCGACACCTGATTCTTGGAGTGTAAAAACATCAGCAGAACGTGTGATTCGTTCGATCAACTCATGGCTTTATTCTCAAACACAGCAAAGTCAGGATAGATTTGATAAAGATCGTGGCTATGTGTGTACCTTTAGTAGTTTGGTACTTAAACATAATCAAGCCCATCTATTTCATATTGGAGATGCCCGAATATATCGCATTCAAAATGGATTAATGGAACAATTGACGACAGACCATCGGATTTCATTGTCATCACAACAAAGTTATCTTAGTCGTGCATTGGGTGTGGAAGCTAAAGTTGAAATTGATTATGTGAAGGTTCAGGTCTATCCAGAAGATATATTTTTACTCATGACAGATGGCGCTTATGAACATCTAAATCAGAACATTATTTTGAAAAAAATAGAAGAAACTGAAGATTTAAATCAAACTGCACAACAATTAATTGCCCATGCTTTAGAACATGGCAGTCAAGATAATTTAAGTATTCAAATTCTAAAGGTTGATGATGTCAGTCTAGATTTGGCTACCTTAGAACCCAATACGAGTGAACTGAAAATTATTCCTGAACTCAGTTTGGGGGATGTTTTAGATGGTTTCTCTATTGAGAAAGTACTTCATCAAAGTCATCGAAGTCGTTTGTACCTTGCAATTGATCAGCTCACACAAAATAAAGTGGTATTGAAAACTCTATCTACTGAATTACAGCAGCAACCCGCAGCGATTGAACGTTTCATTTTGGAAGAGTGGGTAGCAAAGCGCATAGATAACCGATATGTCATGCACGCTTATGATCAACAGCGCCCCAAAACTTACCTATATCAGACATTTGAATTCCTTGAAGGGCAAAGCTTGGGGCAATGGTTGAATCAACGTGAAGCTAAACTTGAGTTGGATGAGGTTGTGAATATCATTGAACAGCTTGCTAAAGGCCTGAATGCGTTTCACCGCTTAGAAATGCTTCATCAAGATATTCGTCCTGAAAATGTCATGATCAATGCGAATGGGAAGCTTAAGTTGATTGATTTTGGTTCGGTCGCAGTGAAAAGTTTAAGCGAATTAAAACAAAACAATACAGTTGAAGGGCTAGGCACATTGGCTTATATGGCTCCCGAGTATTTTATAGGTTTATCCGCTACAGAGCGATCGGATCAATATTCATTGGCAGTACTTGCATATTATTTATTGAGTGGTCAGCTGCCTTATGGAACTGATGTGGCAAAGTGCACTGCAAAAAAACAACTTAAACAAGTGACTTATCAAGCTTTAGATACATACCGACCAGATGTTCCTTATTGGTTCGAGGGCACATTAAAAAAAGCATTAAATCTTGATCATAATCAAAGGTTTCATACGCTTTCTGAATTTGTTTATGAGCTTAAAAATCCAAATCACAGCTACAAAAAAAAGCAAACTAAAAGTCAGTTAGATCAAGACCCTGTAGGTTTTTGGAGAAACTTGTCGTTTCTATTAATCGCATTGATCATTGGGTATTTTTTATGGCTATATATTTAGCATTATTGAAAAATAAGCGTACTAAATTGGCATAATCATTGCTTCATTGAGTATGTAAGCCAATGTAGGCTGACATACATTTTAAAACGGCCAACGACGTCCGTTCTGATCGAAAGTTAAAGCAGAAACTTTAACTTTTTAAACCCTGTGTTTAATTCAGTGAGGAAATCGTCGTGAGTAGATTTTTATACCTAAAAAATATTTTAGAACCCAAAAAATTAACATTTAAATCAACTTTTCTAACTTCATTTATCGCTGAACAGAATTCTTTATTTTTTTCATATACAAAGTTCAATCATCAACGATTTGAATTGTTTCAAACATTCATATTTCTTGATTTGAAAGATAAAAAGGAGTGGTTATGAATACTATTCCAATGGTAGAGCTTAATACTTCTTCAAATTCAACAAGTCAAATTACACAAACCACGTGCCCATACTGTGGTGTCGGATGTGGTGTGACGGCGAAAGTGACTGAAACGGCATTCGGGCAAAAAGTCACAGTTGAAGGTGATGTTCATCATCCATCTAATTATGGAAAATTATGTATTAAAGGAAGCAATTTAGCGGATACATTGGGCTTGGAAAGTAGAGTTTTACATCCGATGTTAGGGCGTAAACAAGAGCGCTTTCAAACAAATTGGGACACTGCTACAACAATGATTGCCAATAAATTTCAACACATCATCAATGAGTATGGTGCTGAAAGTATTGGATTTTATGTTTCTGGACAGTTGTTGACCGAAGACTATTACGTGGTCAATAAATTTGTTAAAGGCTATTTGGGTACAGCCAATATCGATACCAACTCTCGATTATGTATGTCTTCTGTCGTGGCTGCACATAAACGGGCATTTGGTGAAGATTTGGTGCCTGCAAGTTATGAAGATTTTGAGCACACTGAGATGGTGGTCTTGGTCGGTTCAAATACCGCTTGGTGTCACCCTGTATTGTATCAACGCATCATGCAAGCAAAAGAGTCACGTGGCTTATATGTGGTGTTGATTGACCCTCGTTTCACTGCGACCTGTGAAAGTGCGGACTTACATTTACCCATTTTACCCGGTCAAGATGTTGCACTGTTTAATGGTCTATTGCAGCACTTAGAACAAAATGGCTGTAGCGATCACGACTTTATTACAAAATATACCCAAGGTTTAGCAACGGCTTTAGAAAGTAGTCAACCTGAACTTTCAGTTGAAGCTGTGGCTGAGCGTACAGGCATTGCACTCGAAAAATTAACCCAATTTTATGCAAAATTTGCAGACACTGAAAAAGTGATGACGCTTTTTTCCATGGGGGTAAATCAGTCATCTCAAGGCGTAGATAAAGCTAATAGCATTATCAATTGTCATTTACTGACAGGTAAAATTGGAAAATTAGGAGCAGCACCATTTTCCATGACTGGACAGCCAAATGCGATGGGGGGGCGTGAAGTGGGTGGGCTCGCCAATATGCTCGCTAGTCATATGGATTTAGATAATCCAAACCATCAACAATTGGTGCAAAACTTTTGGCAAAGTCCGACTATTGCCAAGCAAGTCGGTTTAAAAGCTGTTGATCTTTTTCATGCTGTAGAAGCTGGGAAAATCAAAGCCATTTGGATTATGGCAACTAATCCTGTCGTCAGTTTACCCGATGCAGATCAGGTTAAACGTGCATTAGAAAAGTGTGAATTTGTGGTGGTGTCTGATATCTGTTTAGACACAGATACAACGCAATATGCAGATGTTTTATTACCTGCATTGGGTTGGGGAGAGAAAGACGGTACGGTGACCAATTCTGAGCGTCGTATTTCACGGCAAAAGGCTTTTCTAGAAGAACCTGGTGAAGCGAAAGCAGATTGGTGGTCGATTGCTCAAGTGGCGCAAAAAATGGCATTTACAGGTTTTGAGTTTAAAAACAGTTATGACATTTTTTTAGAGCATGCCCGTTTATCAGCATATGAAAATGCTACTTTAGATGAACGAGAACACGTTGAAAATTATCGTTATTTTAATTTAAACGGTTTAACACAATTAGGTATTGAAGAATACGATACCTTAAAACCAACTCAATGGCCTGTATGGGATAAAAACCAAAGCGATACAAAAGTTTCACGATTATTCTCAGACGGAAAATTTAGTCACGCAGATGGTAAGGCAAAATTTATTGCAACATTAGCAAAAGATCCGATTCATCAAATTTCAGCAGAATATCCATTGATTTTAAATACAGGGCGGATTCGTGATCAGTGGCATACCATGAGTCGTACAGGACTATCTGCTAATTTAGCCAATCACCGAGCTGAACCATATTGTGAAATTCACCCTAATGATGCACTAAAATACGGCATACGTGATACGGCTTTGCTAGAAGTACGATCTAAATGGGGGGTATCTGTTTTAAGAGCACAGGTGAGTAACGACATTCGTCGAGGTCAAGTGTTTGCACCTATTCATTGGAATGATCAGGTCGCCTCGGATGCCAGAATTGGTAAAGTGGTCAATCCTGTGGTTGATCCAATTTCAGGTGAACCTGAGTTTAAACATACTCCTGTGATGATTCAGCCATTTTATACGCATTGGCAAGGCGTGCTATATGTCCGCAGTGGATTTGAGTCTTATACAGAAAAATCCATTCAGAACACCGTTTGGTGGACTAAAATTAGAACCTCTCATGCCTTTCGCTATGAGCTAGCTGATCGTCAAAAGTTGAGTACGACAACCGAACAGTTAAAAACATTTTTACCTTTTACTGATGAAGAGTTTGAATGGCTTAATTTGGAAGATCAGTCTGCACAAATCTCTCACAGTATCGTGCTGAAAAATGGTGTGCTAATCGCAAGTTTATATATTGCTCCTACAGGTTTATTACCTGATCGAGACTGGGTGGCAAGCTTATTTAAACGTGAGCGTATAAGTGCAATGCACCGTAAAGCCTTACTTGCAGGCCAAGCGATGTCCATGAGTAATAATGATGGCCCACTGGTTTGTAGTTGTTTTAAAGTAGGTAAAAATAAAATTATTCAAACCATTAAAGAGAACAATATTAATAATGAAAAACAGGTCACTGCATGCCTAAAAGCAGGTGGAAATTGTGGCTCTTGCTTACCTGAAATACGTGGATTAATTAAATCATGTCAAACGGAGTATGCAGAATGAATAGACAAGTACTTTCCGATACAACTTATGCAAAAACGGATGTGGTGATTTTGGCGGGTGGGCAAGCACGTCGAATGAATGGCATCAATAAATTACTGCAAAAATTTGATAATAAAATTCAATTGATCAAAATTCATCAACACTTCAAATCACGAGCAAACCAAGTTTGGGTGAATAGTCACCGTGATCATTTTATTTATGAACAGATCATTCCTTCTATTCAATTTTTTCCAGATGATGAAGTGGGCTTTCAAGGTCCTTTGATGGGAATGAAAAGTGCATGGTCACGTGTACAGTCTGACTATGTACTATTTGTACCTTGCGACGTGACCTACATCCCTAAAAAGGTCATTTCATGTTTGCATCAAGCGATTCAGCGGAATCCACTTTGTGAAGTGGCAGTCGTTGAGGTGAATGGAAAAGCTTTATATCCGTTTTGTTTATTGAAACGCAGTAGTCTTGTAACCATTGAAAAACATCTAGAATGCAATCAACGAAGTTTAAAGCACTGTTTTGCAGAAATGCATATGCAATTGGCCAGTTTTAAAAATCGGACTCTATTTTTTCATAGTATCAATTCCTTTGACGAGCTACAGCAGCATCAACAATTAAATTTCCTCTAATTCAAATCTTATTTATCACAGCTCAAATTGGATTTGGGCTATTTAACGATGAGTTATAAATTCAAAATTGAAAGCAAAGCTCAAAGTTGGAACACTTTTTGCAATTTAAATTGCATGTAAATAGGGCGTCATATGAAGGCTGTGCCATAACAGCGCAATCGACGCCATGGATAATACGATGAATAGCATGACACAAATCAATCAGCGAGGCATGTTCCAAGATCAATTTGGACGGCAAAAGCGCAAGCTCCGTATTTCAGTGACGGATCGTTGTAATTTTAAATGTGTTTATTGTATGCCCGAACATCCAGAATGGATGAATAAAAAAGAATTACTCAGTTTTGAAGAACTATATGCTTTTTGCCATTTTATGGTGCAACACGGCGTTGAACAGATTCGCATCACAGGTGGTGAACCACTGATGCGACATGGCGTTGTAAATTTTATTCAACAATTACAACAACTCAAAAGTTTAGGACTGAAACGTATATCAATGACGACAAATGGTCATTATTTGGTGCAGTTTGCAGAGCAACTTAAACAAGCAGGATTAGATGATCTCAATATCAGCTTAGACAGTTTGGATCCTACACAATTTAAGCAATTAACAAAGCAAGTTTTGGAACCTGTTTTAGATGGAATTCAAGCTGCAAAGCTAGCAGGTCTGCGGATTAAGATTAATACTGTGCTGATGAAAGGGATGAATGAAAATCAAATCATTCCTTTGGTGAAATGGGCACATTCGCATCATTTTGAGCCACGTTTTATTGAATTCATGCCACTCGATGGCGACCAAAAATGGGCTAAACAGAGCGTGGTCAGTGAACAAGAAATTTTGAATTGTTTGTCTAGTGAATTTGATGTCACCACTCAACAAAGGAAAGGGGCTGATCCTGCACGTCGTTTTGTGGTGAATGGTCAATATGTCGGCATTATTTCAACCATAAGTAATTCATTTTGTGACACATGTGACCGCTTAAGAATGAATGCTCAAGGTGAGTTTTTTAATTGCTTATTTGCGCAAAAAGGGTTGCGACTTAAAGCGGAAATTCAGCAACTGCTGAATCAAGATCCAGTTGCTCAATTACAATCTCAATTGGATTTACAAAATAAGCTAGGCGTCTATATCTGGAACAAAGCCAAAGGCTACCAAGCACTTCAAACAGAATTAGAAAAAATGAACCCTATCCATGTTTCTCATGCACGCAAGATCAGTATGCACATGATTGGAGGTTAAAAATGACGGAATTATTAAGCAAAATATTGACTATTAAGATTGAATCCTTTGGTGCGATTCAACGTCACTTACCTGAAGATTTGAGCCTGCAATGTAAAGCTGAATCAAATGTCGAAGAGATACTCACTCAAGTTATTCAAACTTACCCGGAGGCTGAAAATTTAATTGAGCGCTGTGCTTGTGCCATCGGGGAAGACATGATTAACCGTCAAACAGTGATCTCACATGATGCTGTAATTGTGCTGTTATCACCTGTTGCAGGAGGCTGAAAATGTTTCTGAAAGAGTTTAATCGAATTCAAGATATCCCACTTTTACAAGATATCTTTGATGGTATTCAATGTTTTCCTGAATGTGGTGGTATTGGGATCTTTGTAGGTACGGTACGAAACCATCATCAAGGTCGAGCTGTGAAAGCCTTGAAATACACGGCTTATAGACCTGTTGCCGAAAAAATGATTCGACAAATTGAGCAAGAGGTTCAGCAGAAATATGGCGTGTCTTATGTACGAGTTGTCCATCGTATAGGTGCACTAGATATTGGTGATACAGCAATTATTGCGATGGCATATGCACCACATCGTCGTGAAGCTTTTGAAGCTTGTGAGGAAGCTGTGGAACGCGTGAAGCATGAAGTTCCTGTCTGGAAAGAAGAGTTTTATACGGATGGAAGTAGCCAGTTTGTCGAAGGGTGCTGTATCCGTAAAGACCAAGATAAGCAGCCATCTCATTTAAAGCATATGCAAATGAAAACACATCAGCAATATTCACAATTAGATCGACAGCAACATCATGAGCATTGCACCCATGTAAAACAGAACAGTCCAATTGAAAGTGAACAGTTGCTTTAACGAACTGTAGAGCAGACTGCCAATTGAGATGAAAAGTTTCTTTCAAAAATGCTAAGGCAACATACGATTAAATAGGAAAAATGCATGAAAAATGTGGGCATGAAAGCAGAAAGTTACCGTACAGCAATTGCGATCGGCACATTGCATGCACCACCGCATTGCATAGAACTGTTACGTCATGGCAATACTGAAAAGGGGGATGCGCTGAAAACAGCCAGAATAGCCGGTATTTTGGGTGCAAAACGCACGGATGAGCTCATTCCACTCTGTCATCCTTTACCGATTTACCGTGCCGATGTTGAATATGAACTGTTTGATGCACATGTGGAAATTTCTGCAGTGGTGGAAACAATCGGACCAACTGGTGTCGAAATGGAAGCATTAACAGCAGTCAGTTTGGCAGGATTAACCCTATATGACATGCTGAAACCGCATTGTGAACCTGAAGATTTGCTGTTGGATGGTATTAAATTACAAATGAAAAAAGGGGGTAAATCCCATTTTACTCGGGTGTTAAAAGATAGTTTGACCGCATCCGTGATTGTACTTTCTGATACGGTTGCATCAGGTAAAAAGCCTGATACAGCAGGGCAAAATGTATTTGAAATCCTAGAAGAAGCGAATTTTGTCGATATCCATTACCAAGTGATACCTGACAATCCAGAACAACTTTCGGCACTCATTCAGCAACAAAAAAACAAATATCCATTTATTGTGACTGTTGGTGGAACAGGCTTAGGTCCGAAAGACTTAACCGTAGAAACCATACAACCTTTATTACAACGTGAAATTCCAGGATTAATGGAAGCATCCCGTAGTTTTGGACAAAAACGTACCCCTTATGCCGCATTAAGTCGTGGTGTGGCTGGATATATTGATTCTAGCTTAGTGATGACTTTACCGGGTAGTCGTCAAGGTGCAAAAGAATCCTTGATTGCGGTGCTTCCTGCATTGGTGCATTTATTTGATGTGCAAAAAAATATTCCGCATCAAGGGGGGTATTTATGAATCAAAGTTTAAATTCTGAAATCACGGCTTTATCGTCTCCTACCTCACACGATGGATGTGGCGCTGAAAAGGGATTGATCACTGTCGATCAAGCTTTAAAGTTGATGTTGGATCACACGCAAAGTCTGTCTACAGAATCTTTGGCTTTAAATCAGGCTTTAAATCGATATTTGGCACAGGATATTTATTCTGAAATTGAGCTCCCGCTATTTTCACAAAGTGCAGTCGATGGCTATGCCATTTTTACAGGTTTACAAACTGAACCTGTAGGCACTCAATTTGAACTGATCGGAGAAATCCGAGCAGGGCAAACGGCAGATATTCAGCTTAAACAAGGGCAGGCGGTTCGAATTTTTACAGGAGCAAAGATTCCTGAAAATACGACGACTGTTGCTCGCCAAGAAATTGTGCAAGTCAATAAATTGTTGGATTCGACTCAAATTGAATTGACTGATGCACTTCATATACATGCAGATATCCGTGATGTTGGTGAAGAAGTATCACTGGGTCAGTTACTTGCTGAAGCAGGACAATGTCTTAATGTCGGTGCAATTGCGGCGCTGAGCATGGCAGGTGTAAAAGCAGTCGAAGTTTTTCAATATCCCAAAATTGCAGTTGTGGTTACAGGAGATGAAGTCGCTGAAAATGTCGAGGATTTAGCTTCAGGAAAAATCTTTGATGCAAATGCACCACTCATTCAATCTTGGTTTCATTCGAAAAATCAAAACGTTGAACTCATGCATGTAGCTGATACTGAACTAGCAGTGACGGAACTTTTTGAGCGACTTAAAAATGAATATGACATCATTCTCACCACTGGTGGTGTTTCAGTAGGAGATTATGATTTTGTTAGACCAGTGGCTCTGAGTTCTGGTTTTGAGCAAATCTTTTGGAAAGTTAAACAGAAGCCAGGCAAACCTATATTTTTTGCTGATTACCCAAAAAATGACAAATCTCATTGTTATTTATTAGGTTTACCTGGGAATCCAGGGGCAGTTTATGTAGGCATGCAAATATATGTCACGACATTGTTAAAAGCATTACAGGGTCAAAAAAGCTTACCTGAATGGTTTATTGGCATTATTCAACACGGTTTGAAATCAGATGCACGCGAACGTTTTTTGAGAATGTCTGCCACGTTTCAACAAGGTAGGTTGGTTCTGAATAGTTTGCCGAAACAGCAGTCGCATATGTTAAGTAACTTGATGCAAGCGAATTGTCTTGTACTGATTCCAGCTGGTCAAGACATAGCGGAAGGAACTGAGTTACAAGGGTTATTGATCTAATTGCTTAATTTTATTAACCCGATTTTGACAGCATGACTTTTAACAAAGTTAAATTGGATTTGATCTGTATGAAACAAGTTGTTTTGACCATCTCACTTTTGTTGAGTGCAACCTTTTGTGAGGCAGGTACGGTCAGGGTATATGCTGCTGCGAGTTTAACGGATGCTTTAAATGATATTGCACAGTTATATCAATCGCAGAATCCGCAAACGAAGGTGATTCAAATTTTAGGTGCATCATCAACTTTAGCTCGGCAAGTTGAGTTAGGTGCACCTGCTGATCTGTATTTTTCGGCAGATCAAGCATGGATGGATTATTTGGTTTCGAAAAATAAGATTTCAAAATCACAGGTTAAACCCTTTTTATTCAATGAAATTGTTGTTGTGAGCGGTTTGAAAAATCGCTATGGATTTAAGCCTTCAACACAATTTAATTTTGCAAAATCATTTAAAGGTTATCTTTGTACAGGTGAAATGCAATCGGTTCCGATAGGAAAATACGCCAAGCAGAGTCTGACTTATTTCAATTGGCTAAAGCCTTTGCAAGGACGCATCGTTTCAACAGAAGATGTCCGTTCGGCGCTTGCCTTTGTAGAAAGAGGTGAGTGTGAAGTAGGTATTGTTTATAAAACAGATGCACTTGCCGGTAAAAAAGTAAAGATTATTGGAACATTTCCACATGATTCCCATCAAGCGGTGATATATCCGATAGCCCTTACACAGCAGGGTGTTCAAAGTGCGGAAGCACTCAAACTATATCGTTTCATTTCTAATAGTAATCAAGCCAAACAAATTTTTAAAAAATATGGTTTTAAGTACTGATTTCAATAATTAAGGTTAGGAATGAAATTCTAGCTAAAAGCCAGAGGTCATATGGAACTGAGTGTAGAAGAGTGGAATGCACTATTGCTATCAGCCAAAGTGGCAGGCTTTGCAACACTCATCAGTTTGCCTTTTGCTATTCTTTTGGCTTGGTTTTTAGCAAGATATCAATTTAGATTCAAATATATCGTAGAAGCCCTACTACAAATGCCTTTGGTATTGCCACCTGTTGTTTTGGGTTATTTGCTTTTGATTAGCTTTGGTACGCAAGGTTGGATCGGGCAGTTTCTTTATCAGTTTGGGATTCAACTTGCTTTTAATTGGAAGGGTGCTGTTTTAGCATCAATCATTGTCGCATTTCCCTTAATGGTGCAACCGATTCGTTTGTCTTTTCAGATGATTAATCGTGAACTTGAAATCGTTGCAGGTTCATTGGGAGCAAGTCCTTTTAAGGTTTTTTTGAGTATCAGCCTGCCTTTGTCACTGCCTGGTATTTTAATTGGAAGTATTTTGTGTTTTAGCCGAAGCTTGGGGGAATTTGGGGCGACGATTACTTTTGTAGGCAATATTCCTGATGAAACCCGTACGATTCCGATCGCTATCTATACCTTAATTCAACAACCAAATGGTGAGCAAATGGCCATGCGTTTGGTTGTTTTGTCCTTAATTTTGGCTTTTTCATCACTCATCGCAAATTACTGGATCATGCAGAAATATCATAAAAAATTAGGTGATCACTCATGTTAAAGTGCGCATTTGAATATAACAAAGATGACTTCATCCTCGATGTCAACTTAAACGTAGAAAACCAAGTTATTGGTATTCAAGGGACTTCAGGCATAGGAAAAACCACATTTTTAAAAAATATATTAGGGATACTGAACCCAAAATCTGGATGGATTGAATTAAATGAGCGCATTATTTTTCATGAAATACAAAACATTGAAGTGCCTATGCATCAACGAAATATTGCTTTAATCTTTCAAAATGCACTGCTATTTCCTCATTTAAATGTAGTCGAAAATCTAAAATACGTACAAAACTTTAAAAAAACTAAAAAAAACAGCGACACTACCTTACAGCCAATCAATTTTGAGTTTGAAAAAGTCGTTAAAATTTTACAGTTAGAAGAATTACTCCATCGAAAATCACATCAGCTATCAGGCGGAGAAGCCCAGAGAGTGTCCATTAGTCGTGCATTGATGTCTTCACCTCAATTGTTGTTACTTGATGAACCACTCTCAGGCTTAGATTTTAGTTTGAGAACGCAAATTTTAGACTTTCTCAATCAGATCAATCAGGACTTCAAATTGCCAATGATTTATGTCACTCATCATGCTGAGGAATTACATCATTTGAATGCTGAAATATATCGTCTCAGTTTAGATGAAAAAAACCATCGAATTTTACATAAAGTCGTTGATCAAGTCTGAAACCAATATTTTAGTTGCTAATCTCAATTTAGAAGCTATCTGACTGATTCGCCTATTTCCAAACAGCTTTATGGATATCAATTTGTGTAGGTATGAGTTTTTCTTGAAAGAAATAATCTGCAATTTTCTGTTGGCTTTGAATCACACTCTCATCAATCACTTTAATACTGATATCCGAAGGACGTTTATCTAAGGCTTTTTTAGCAATGTTTTTATCTTGTCCAATGGCTGCTGCATAATATTGAATAGTTTGCTCAGGGTATTTTACCGTCCAAGCATTTGCCTCATTACTTGCATTGATGAATTGTGGGATGGATTGAGGATTTGATTTTAGATAATTGGGATTCGCCACATAGAATTGGTAGGTTTGAGGAAATGCAGAGGCATCAATGAGCGTTCTCACTTGTCCATCACGTTCAATGACGCTGAGAAATGGATCCCAACTGATCCACGCATCTACAGACTTTTGATCAAATGCAGCACGGGCATCGGCTGGCGGTAGCCAAACAGGTTGTATGTCTTGCCAGCCTAAACCCGCTTGAATCAAAATTTTACCTAGTAAATCATGTGCTGCAGAGCCTTTTTGAAGGGCAATTCGTTTGCCTTTAAGTTGGTTTAAAGTTTGAATTGAACTTGTTTCAGGTACGATCAGTGCAATGGATTTTGGTGGCACAGCTTCATAAGCGACATACGCAATCGATTTGTTGGCTGATTGTGCAAAAATAGGTGGGATATTGCCGACAAAGCCATAATCCAGTGAACCTGCAGAAAGTGCTTCAAGTAGTTGAGGACCTGCAGGAAACTCTTTCCAACGAATTTCAGTGTTCGGGAATTGTTTTTCTAATAGTTTTTCTTCTCGTGCAATCAAAAGTGTCAGGGATGATTTTTGAAAACCAACAGTTAAAGTTTTAGTTTCATTCTGATTTTTTTGAGTAGTGCTTGCATGCTCAGTCTCTGATTTTTGACATGCACTGAGTGAAAAACTAAAAAACAAAATCCCTGTGAGTGTTAAATATTTATGAGAAGTTAGCATGCTCAATCCATTTTAAAGTATTAATTTTTAGCCACATTATTAGAATCACTTTATGAATCAAAATAAAAAAAATCGAAAAAATTAAATGAAAAAATGATAAGTAAACTTTTTTGAGCTGAGTAATAGATGTATTCATTTATTTTAATCGCTTCAATGTTTTAAATCGAAGCAGTGCATAAGTTATGCATTTTTATCTATTTTAAGGATTAAATTTCATCAGGTAGGCTGTAAAAAAAACTTAGCAAATAATCAGGGAAATAATGATGAGCAGCCTTACGCAACTTTCTCAAGCCATACATGATGCGCCACGTTGGCATTTAGCAAATTCATTAAAAGAGCCAAGTGAAATACGTATCGAGCCATTAACCGATGAAGCATTAGGTGCCGTTGTTTATGGGCTTGATGCACGTAAAGCACAATCAGGTGAAACTATTTTCAAATTAAAAC
Organism: Acinetobacter sp. CY81; assembly: GCF_059515925.1. NCBI lineage: Bacteria > Pseudomonadati > Pseudomonadota > Gammaproteobacteria > Moraxellales > Moraxellaceae > Acinetobacter > Acinetobacter sp. CY81. The sequence continues at coordinate 26,930 of NZ_JCAKNC010000007.1, read as the reverse complement.
AAGCTTTGGCTGAGCATCTAATTTTAATTTTTAAAAAGCAAAGTTTAGATGATTTACAACTGTTGGCATTTGCAAGTTATTTTGGGGCGATTTTTCGTCCAAGTGCAGATAACCCAGTTTTAGGAAGTGCAGAGGATACAGGTACACCACCAGATGTTGTTCCTGTTTCAAATGCTGTAGGGCAAGGTGACTATACGGGCAATGGTGAGTTAACGCCTCATGCAGATCATCAGTGGACACCCACGCCTTCATTTGGTTCTTTGTTATATGCCATAGAATTACCCAAAGATGGAGGCAAGACTACATGGTTTAACACCATTAAGGCTTATGACGCTCTAGACGATGACTTAAAACAGCATTTAATCGGATTGCAGCTCATTACTTACAATCCATTTGTACGTGCACAAAGTAATAATGGGCAACGTAATTACGCTGTCGATACACCATATTATCGCTTTAAAGATCAGCCAATTATCGGTCATGCTTATCCACATCCATTGGTGAGAACACATCCTGAGTCAGGACGAAAAGCACTCTGGTTGAATACTCGATCAGAAGTGGAATTGGTTAATTATGATGATCAAGCAGGTAGTCAGTTGATTGCAGACTTGCGTGAACATTTGTTAAAGGATGAATTCAATTATCAGCATCAGTGGGAAACAGGTGACATTGTCTTTTGGGATAATCAAGTGACATTACATTCTCGTGAACCTTTTCCAGCGGATCAACGTCGTTTATTAAAGCGTGTGAGCTTGGCTGGAGGACGTCCATTTTAAAGTATGGATATTGAACTTCAGTATGATTCGAAGCGAGTGTTAGGTATTCAATTTTTGAGTATTTAAAACTTTTAGGTGTCAAAAAATAAAGAGCAACCTTGTAGCCAAGATTGCTCTTTCATTAATAGACGAATAAACGGCAGTATTTAGCTATGATCAGCAACGAACTTTGCGCGTGCCGCATGGAGTTTCTTATAACTGTCAATTAAACGTAAATGACGGTCTAGACCTTCAAGTTTGGTACTGGTTTCAGCCAAACCATAGAAACGAATATCGCCTTCGATAGAGCCAATCACAGCATTCATACGTTCATCACCAAACATACGGCGGAAGTTGTATTCGTACTCAGACAATTCCATATCGTCATCTAATTCAACTTCAAGTACGACGTTCATGCATTGATAGAACAGACCGCGTTCAACTGTATTGGTGTTGTATTGTAAGAAGGCTTCGACTAAATCTTTCGCTTCTTCGAACTCTTTTAAAGCAAGATTAATCAAAAGCTTAAGCTCGAGAATGGTCAATTGACCCCATTCAGTATTGTCATCAAACTCAATACCAATCAAAGTTTTGATTTCAGTATAGTCATCCGAATCACATTCTTCTAAACGTTCGAGCAATGCCTCTAAAGCATCATCATCTAAACGGTGAATGTTGAGAATGTCTTCACGGAAAGCTAATGCTTTATTGGTATTGTCCCAAACTAAATCTTCAACCAAATAAACTTCAGAATAGCCAGGTACTAAAATACGACATGCTGTTGCACCTAAATGCTTATACACCGCCATATAAACTTCTTTGTCCATATCTTTCAAGATATTAAACAATTTCTCAGCTTCATCGGCATTTGAGTTTTCACCTTCAGATGTGAAATCCCATTCTACAAAGTCATAATCTGAATTTGAGCTAAAGAAGCGCCATGACACCACGCCACTCGAATCGATAAAATGTTCTACAAAGTTATTCGGTTCAGTTACTGCATTTGAGCTAAAGGTTGGTTTTGGTAAATCATTTAGACCTTCAAAACTACGACCTTGAAGTAATTCAGTTAAGCTACGTTCCAATGCAACTTCAAAATTAGGATGCGCACCAAAAGAAGCAAAAACACCGCCTGTACGTGGATTCATGAGCGTCACACACATGACAGGGAATTGACCACCCAATGATGCATCTTTCACAAGAACAGGGAAACCTTGTTTTTCTAAGCCTTGAATACCTGCAACGATTTTTGGATATTTTGCAATCACATCTGCAGGTACATCTGGAAGTGTAATTTCACCTTCCAAAATTTCTTTTTTCACAGCACGTTCAAAAATCTCTGAAAGACACTGAACTTGAGCTTCTGCCAAGGTATTACCAGCGCTCATACCATTTGAAAGGTATAGGTTTTCAATCAAATTTGAAGGGAAGTAGACCGTTTCACCATCAGACTGACGTACAAAAGGCAATGAACAAATACCACGCTCAGTATTCCCTGAGTTTGTGTCATATAAATGCGTACCCAAAAGTTCATCTTCAGGATCATAGATATCTAAAGTATATTCATCTAAAACTTCTTCAGGCAATTCACCTTCAGGCCCTGGTTGGAACCATTTTTCATCTGGGTAATGAACAAATTCAGCATTGGCAATGTCTTCACCCCAAAACTGATCGTTATAGAAGAAGTTACAGTTCAAACGCTCAATGAACTCACCTAAAGCAGATGCCAAAGCACTTTCTTTGGTTGAGCCTTTACCATTGGTAAAGCACATTGGTGATTGTGCATCACGGATATGTAAAGACCATACATTCGGTACAATATTACGCCACGAAGCAATTTCGATTTTCATGCCTAGGCCTGCAAGAATCGCAGACATATTGGCAATGGTTTCTTCTAACGGTAAGTCTTTACCTGTAATAATCGTTTTGCTTTCAGATGCAAGAGCAGGAATCAGCAATGCTTGCGAATCAGCATCAATGCTTTCAACTTCTTCAATAATAAATTCAGGACCTGTTTGAATCACTTTTTTAACGGTGCAACGGTCGATCGATCTTAAAATACCTTGACGGTCTTTTTCAGAAATATCAGCAGGTAATTCAATTTGAATTTTAAAAATTTGTTTATAGCGATTTTCAGGATCAACAATATTATTTTGAGAAAGGCGAATGTTGTCAGTCGGAATGTCGCGTGCAGCGCAATATACTTTAACAAAGTAAGCTGCACATAATGCTGAAGATGCAAGAAAATAATCAAAAGGACCGGGAGCAGAACCATCACCTTTATAACGGATAGGTTGGTCAGCGATTACTGAAAAGTCATCGAACTTGGCTTCTTGTCGAAGATTGTCAAGGTAATTGACTTTGATTTCCATGAAGGCACCTGAAAGTTGTTATCGGTCAAACTTGAGCGTTAACACTGAAAATAAAAAACTAAGCCGAATCATAGAGCAGAAAGGGACTTAAAACTGGGTGAGAGGCTAGCCTAATGCTAGGAACTCTACGGATATGGCTGGATATTATAGAGAGATTTTGACGTATTGATAACTTTAGAATGTATTTCTCTGAAAAAGAACTGATTTACAAAGTCTGCACTGACAGGATTGTAATCAAAGCACTTAATAAAATAGGTAAATTAAAATCAGCAATTGAAAATATAGATTCAGCATAATTGATGTAAATGAACATATGCTGTCGATTGATGAAATTGGAACCGTTGATGTTTCAATGAGCTGCTAAGAGTGAATAACAGATGAATCGAGTGAATCTAAAGAAACTTAAAATACAGCAAAGCAACGAAAAATGGTCCAAAGAACAAGATATCTATTTGATTGAAAATAATCATCTAGCAATAGAAATTTTGTCAGAAAAATTGAACTTCACACATGAAGAAATCGTGGAAAGACGACAAATACTAGGTTTGATTAGACGAACGAAACAACTTAAGAAATTGCAGTTCTGATGTTTATATGTATTGGTGCAAACTAAAACAAGACTGAACTTATAAAAGTTCAGTCTTGATCAGATATTTATTTAAGACACAAAATCGTAGATGGCTTGGTTAAATGCTTTCGCATCTTCAATATTTGAAATGTGCGATGCATTGATTTCAAATAAAGCGCTACTACGGATTTTGTTCACCATATATTGACCATCTTTTACTGTCGTTACAGGATCTTTAGAACCTGCAATCACCAATACAGGAATGTTGATGCCTTGAATTTGGTCTCTTAAGTCTGCAACTGCGAGGGCTTCACAACAGCTTGCATAGCCTTCAGGACTGCCTTGGGCTAAATTGTTAGAAAGCTGATCTACAATTTTGGCATTTTTTTTAATAAATCCTTCTGTGAACCAACGTGTTGCCGCTGTAGATGCAATCGGCTCTAAACCTTGTTCACGAACTAAACTTGCTCGGTCTTTCCAAGCCTGTTCTTGACCAATCTGAGCTGCAGTATTTGCTACGATGACATGTTCAAATCGTTCAGGGTGGTTAATCGCCAACCATTGACCTGTTAAGCCCCCCATGGAAATACCACAAAAGTTTGCTTTATCAATATGCAGATGATCCATCAGGTGAATCACATCTTCACCAAGTAACTCAATGGAATAAGGGCCTTGTGGTGCTGAAGATTGACCATGACCACGGGTGTCATAGCAGATCATATAAAAATCTTTCTTTAAGGCATCTAACTGTGGTTGCCACATGCTGAATTGAGTACCTAAAGAATTAGAAAAAATGAGCGCAGGTTTAGTATGATCACCAAAGGTTTGGTAATTGATTGAAGCTTGATTTGACGTAAATGTAGGCATTTTAATGATCCTCAACTCTCCCTCAATCCCTCCTTGTATAAAGAAGGAAGAAAGAGTTTTTAATGGTTAAACTCTTTCTATAATCAAAGCGATACCTTGACCCACACCAATACACATGGAACATATCGCATATTTTCCACCTGTTGCTTCTAGCTGATTCAATGCTGTTGTCACAAGTCGTGCACCAGATGCTCCCAGTGGATGACCAATCGCGATGGCTCCACCGTTTGGGTTCACACGAGCTTCATCATCGGTTAAGCCTAAATCACGTGTCACAGCAAGCGCTTGAGCAGCAAAAGCTTCATTTAGCTCAATGACATCCATCTGATCTAAAGTTAAACCTGTTTGAGCGAGCAACTTTTTGATGGCAGGTGTAGGGCCAAAGCCCATAATACGGGGTTCAACTCCGACCACCGTTGCACCTATCACTTTGGCACGTGGTTTTAGATTATATTGTTGAACAGCATCATCCGAAGCGATCAGTAGTGCCGCAGCACCATCATTAATTCCAGAAGCATTACCTGCCGTAACCGTACCGTCTGCTTTCACCACAGGTTTGAGTTTATTTAAACCTTCTAAAGTGGTTGAAGCTCGTGGATGCTCATCCGTATCGATGATTACAGGGTCACCTTTACGCTGTGGAATCACCACAGGAATGATTTCATGGGCAAAGAAACCCTTTTTTTGTGCAGTAGCCATGCGTTGTTGGCTCGTTAAGGCAAATTTGTCTTGATCTTCACGATTGATCTTAAACTGTTCTGCCACGTTCTCAGCGGTTTGCGGCATGGTTTCAACACCATACAGTTCTTTTAACTTTGGATTGATAAAACGCCAACCCATAGTGGTGTCTTCTATCTTTTGACTACGACCAAAAGCAGTTTCAGATTTTCCCATGACAAAAGGTGCACGAGACATACTCTCTACACCACCTGCAATGATTAAATCGGCTTCACCTGCTTTAATTGCACGTGCTGCCATTGAGATTGCATCGAGTGATGATCCACACAAACGGTTCACTGTAGTTGCAGGAACTTGGTAGGGTACACCTGCGAGCAGTGCAGACATACGCCCCACATTACGGTTGTCTTCACCTGCTTGATTGGCACAGCCATAGATGATGTCATCTACCTTTTCCCAATTCACAGTTGGGTTGCGTTCCATTAATGCTTTAATTGGAAGTGCACCTAAGTCATCTGCACGCACAGGTGCAAGTCCGCCTGCATAGCGACCAAAAGGCGTACGGATAGCATCGATAATGTATGCGTTTTTCATGTTTTTATCCTCTAATCTGCCTTAACCCTGAGTCGCATCAATCAGCTTTGCACCTGTCATCGACTGCAATTCTTCAAAAGTCAGCCCTTCAACTTTTTCAATGACTTTCATTCCTTCAGCTGTCACATCAATGACACATAGGTCGGTATAAATACGATCCACGCATTTCAAGCCTGTAGCAGGATACGTGAGTTCAGCCACGATCTTTGGTTCGCCTTTTTTAGTCACATGATCTGTAGTGATAAAGACCTTTTTTGCACCGACAGCCAAATCCATTGCTCCACCAACAGCAGGTATGGCATCAGGCGCACCAGTATGCCAATTGGCTAGATCACCATTTTCAGCCACTTGGAAAGCACCTAAGACAGCGATATCTAGGTGACCACCACGCATCATGGCAAATGAATCGCCATGATGGAAAAATGCTCCACCTGTCAGCATGGTGACAAACTCTTTGCCTGCATTGATGAGTTCAGGATCTTCTTCACCTTTAGCAGGAGGAGGACCGAATGCGAGAAGACCATTTTCAGAGTGGAGAAATACATCCTTATCCGAAGGCAGATAGCTTGCGATTTTGGTTGGTAATCCAATGCCCAAGTTCACATAAGCACCATCAGGAATATCTTGTGCAACACGTTCAGCAATTTGATCACGGTTTAATTTGATATAGCTCATTTTTATTATCCTCTCGTGATTAAGCTGATTGTTCTAACTGTGTTGAACCCACAGCGACGACATGTTGAACAAAAATACCAGGTGTAATGATATGTTCTGGATCCAATACCCCAAGTTCTACAACTTCAGATACTTGAGCAATTGTGACATCTGCAGCCATCGCCATAATTGGTCCAAAGTTACGAGCAGATTTGTTATAAACCAAATTGCCCCAACGATCGCCTTGATGTGCTTTAATCAGTGCGAAATCAGCTTTGATCGGATTTTCTAAAACAAAATCTTTCCCTTCATAGTTGAGTGTCGGTTTACCTTCTGCCAGTGTTGTTCCGAAACCTGTTGGGGTATAGATCGGACCTAGACCCATACCTGCAGCTTGAATACGACAAGCCAAGTTACCTTGTGGTACCAGTTCTAATTCGATTTTTCCTGCACGGTATAGCTCATCAAAGACATAAGAGTCTGACTGGCGCGGGAAAGAACAAATAATTTTACGTACTGCACCAGCTTTAAGCAGTTTAGCTAAGCCATAGTCACCATTTCCTGCATTGTTATTCACAATAATCAGATCTTTGATTCCAAGTTCGATTAATCCATCAATCAGTTCTGCAGGCTGACCTGCTGTACCAAAACCACCGATCATGATGGTTGAACCATCTTTAATTTGAGAGAGGGCTTCTTTCAAAGAAGCTGTTGTTTTATCAATCATAATCTTTCCTAATTTTGTAGAATTTGACGAATCATCTGATCTGTTATCGATTTGGGTTGTTGGTTTGGGGTGTAGCTGTTGAGCTTTCAGTTTTAGTTTCAGTTCTTGGCTCAGATTGGGGCTGCGGTTTTGTTAAAATAAAATGAGCAAGTACGCCAATACAGATGCCCCAAAAAACTGAGCTTAATCCCAGAAAATGCATACCTGATGCCGTAGCTAAAAAAGTGATGAGCGCTGCATCACGCTGACCTTCATCTTTCATAGCAGTCGTGATATTCAGAGCAATGGCACCGAGCAGTGCGAGTCCTGCAAGCGCAGCCACAAGTTCTTTGGGTAATAAACTAAATAGCATGACAATACTGCCTGCAAACAAACCTCCTAAAATATAGAAAAGACCGTTTGCAATACCTGCGATGTATCGTTTTTCTTTGAGTTCATGCGCATCCTTACCCATACACAGTGCAGCTGTGATGGATGCGAGAACAATGGTGATCCCACCTACACATGCCACAGCGAGTGATGCGATGCTAGTAACTGTGATAATGGGCTTGGCAGGCGTGTCATATCCACTCAGTTTCATAATCGCCATGCCTGGTAAGAATTGACCACTCAAACTGACTAAAATCAATGGAATCGCTAAATTCAGCATACTGTTGACTGTCCACTCAGGACTGATCCATTGAGGAATGGCCAAACTGAAATCAACATCCACAGGGTTCATCGTACCCATAAGCAAGCTCAGAATAAGACCTGCGACTAATACCCAAATCATGCTGTAGCGAGGGGATATACGTTTAGATATCAGGAACACCAACAACATGCCAAAGACGATTAAAGGCATGCTATCTGTCGCTGTGAAAAGTCCTAAACCAAACTGAAATAAAATTCCTGCCATCATCGCTGCTGCGATTGATTGCGGAATCCATTTGAGCAATTTGTCGAAATAGCCACTGATACCAATAATTAAAATCACCACTGCTGCAGTGATATACGCTGCCACAGCTTCATTGAGTGAAATATTGGGAAAAAGGGTGACCAGTAAAGCTGTACCAGGTGCAGACCAAGCCGTAATTACAGGTGTTTTGTATTTGATGGATAGAAAAATACCTGCAATAGCTGCACCAATAGAGATCCCCCAAATCCATGAAATCATCATGCTCGGTTCGACATTGGCTTTTTGAGCTGCCTGAAAAAAGATAATTAAAGGGCCAGAATATGAAATCAACACAGCTAAAAATCCTGCAACTGTTGCTGATAATGACCAATCATTTTTCAAGGTTTGAAACAGGTTCGCCATTGGATTTGCCTCCGTGCCTTCAATGATCCTGTAAAGTAAAGACCAGGTTTAACCCTGATCGCCACCGCCAACAGGAACAACCGTACCTGTGATATAAGATGATTCATCCGATGCAAGAAATGTAATGGCATTGACTTGTTCTTGAATCGTGCCATAACGTCCCATAAATGAACGGTCAATGGTTTGATCAACCACTTCTTGCATCCACGCTTGATCTTGCTCAGAAAGGGGTTGGGTATTACGCAATACCACACGTGGCGGTGCTTCTGTACCGCCTGTTGCAACCGCGTTGACCCGAATACCATCTTGAGCATGTGCAAAAGCCATCGATTTAGTAAAACTATTTACGCCACCTTTGGCTGCCGAATAAGGCAAGCGGTTAATCCCAAGTGTGGCAATGGAAGAGACATTGACAATCACACCTGCTTGTTGTTTCTGCATATGAGGTAACACTGCACGACAGCTCCACAGTGTCGGGAAGAGTGAGCGATTGATTTCTTTGATGATTTCTTCTTCACTAAACTCAGTAAAAGGTTTCATCCAAATCGCGCCACCGACATTGTTGATCATTACATCAACACGACCATAGTGATCAATTGCCTTTTGCACTACAGCTTGTGCACCTGCATAGGTTTCTAAATCTGCCAAGACCACAACAGCTTCACCACCATTGGCTTGAATGTCGTTTAGTGTTTTTTCAACATAATCAGCACGATCTGCTAAAACAACTTTTCCACCTTCGAGCGCAACTTGAAGTGCAACGCCTTGTCCGATGCCTTGAGCCGCACCGGTCACGATCACGACTTTGTCTTGGAATCTTTGAGCATTTGCCATGGTTCTTATACTCACTTAATTCGCAGAGAATTTTTCGAATAAGAAGTTTGCAGGTTTAACACCTTCAGTATCTAACCAACCACGTACTGCATCGACCATTGGAACAGGGCCACAGAGGTAGACATCCACATCGCCACCATTGAGCCATTCATTTTCAATGTGACCTGTCACATAACCTTTACGCCCATGTGCAGAATCAGGGCTTGCAACGACTGTACGGTATTCGAACCATGGTAATTTATTTTGTAATTCATCTAATTTTTCTAATGCGACCAAATCAAAATCATTGGTTACACCAAAAACTAAACGTACTGGATGTTCAGCGCCTTTTTCTTCAAGGACTTGTAACATCGACATAAAAGGGGCAATTCCTGTACCACCTGCAAGCATCACCACAGGGCGTACAACATTTCTTAAATAGAAACTACCAAAGGGTCCTGTAAAGGTCATTTTGTCGCCCACTTGAGCTGTGGCACTTAAAAACTCACTCATTTTTCCATTGGGTACATTACGTACCACGAAACCTGTTAAACGATTCCCAGGTTTCGAACTAAATGAATAAGAACGAGTTTCTGTTGTCGACGGCAAACCAACATTGACATATTGACCTGCTAAAAACTGAATATCTGGCTGACCTTCATCGAGCTGAATATCAAAAGTAATCGTTGAATCGGAGAGTTTTTCAACTTTAGCGAGTGTGCCTTCAAAAGCATGAATTTGAGTTTTACAGACATCTGAAGACGCTTGAATTTGGAATACAGCATCAGAAGTAGGTTTACATTGGCACGCTAAAATATAGCCTTCAGCTGCTTCCTCTGGTGTTAAAGCATCTTCAATATAAGTTTCTTCAGGCATATCAAAAGTACCAGACTCACAAAATGCACGGCATGTACCGCAAGCACCATCTCGGCAGTCTAGTGGAATGTTAATTTTCTGACGGTAAGCTGCATCAGAAAGGCTTTCACCTTGGGTGACAGTAATGAAACGAGTTACGCCATCTTCAAATTGAAGTGCAACATTATGGTTTGACATGGCTGAATATCCTTTTAACAATCTTTTTAAATGGCCTTTCAAACATCGTTCCTGATGACTGAAAGGCTGACCTTGCGTTTGCTGTGGCTACGTCTTATAGGTGATAGATATCAATCACTTGATTGATATAGTCATTTTTGAGGACGACATATTTGTTCAGAATTTTTGGTTGTTCGCCTGAAAAATCAATTTCATAACGAGACATACCAAAATAGCTGTACGACGTCTTGTATCTAAAACTTAACGTGTTCCAGTTAAAGCGAACCGTTAGCTTGTCGCCATCACGTTCAATCACTTCAATATTGTTAATGTTGTGGCTAGTACGTGTGTCTGGCATGGTGGCAGAAGAACGTTCTGTTTTAATACGGAATACACGGTCTTCTAAACCTTGACGATCAGGATAATAAATCAATGAAATTTCAGACTGAGGATCCGTAGTGAGTTGATCATCATCATCCCAAGCAGGCATCCAAAAAGAAGCCGATGGGGCATAGCATTCAATCCAATCATCCCATTGTTCATCATCCAAGAAACGAGCTTCTTGAAATAAGAATTGTGAAATCTTTTCAATCGATGCTTTTTCTAAGTGAGTAGTGGCATTCATGCGATTTCTCCCATGGCAGCAGCTTCTGTTTCAGCTAACTCTTTTTCAGCTTGAATGGCTTTTTTCATGCTGTGTAACCAATATTGGTGTTGTGCAAGATACAAACCTTCATCTTCAGTTTTAATGCCACTCAAAATAGGTTTTAGTCCAATTTCATTTGCAGCATCATCTGGTCCATGGATCCAATGTTTTGAACCACGGCACATGTCATTCCATTCAAGTTCAATCCCTGCATAGCCTGCTTGGCATGCACGGAATTCTTCTAAGTCATCAGGTGTCGCCATACCTGAAGCATTAAAGAAGTCTTCATATTGGCGAATACGGCGTGCACGTGCTTCAACATCTTCACCTACAGGGGCGATACAGTAGATGGTTACTTCTGTTTTATTGACTGAAATTGGGCGTAATACACGGATTTGAGAACCGAATTGATCCATCAAATACACATTTGGATAGAGGCAAAGGTTACGAGAGCGCTCGATCATCCACTTCGACATTGGCGCACCAAACTCAGCAGTGTATTCATCTGCTTTGCTAAAGTTTGGGCGGTCTTCAGGGTTTGCCCATTGTGTCCAAAGGAGCATATGACCATGTTCAAAACCGTAAGAGCCACCGCCTTGTTTACCCCAAGAGCCTGCACTCATGGCACGAATATTATCCGCAGCTTGTGCTTCTTTACGGTGTTGAGTCGTCGCAGCATAGTTCCAATGTACAGCGGATACGTGGTAACCATCTGCGCCATTTTCAGCAGTCAGTTTCCAGTTGCCTTCATAGGTATAGCTTGAAGATCCGCGAAGTACTTCTAAACCTTGATCTGACTGACCGACAATCATGTCGATAATCTTCGTTGTTTCACCTAAAAACGCTTCAAGTGATGGCACATCAGCATTCAGGCTACCAAACAAGAAACCTTTATAGCTTTCAAAGCGTGCAACTTTTTTCAAGTCATGAGAACCATCTTGGTTAAAGCAATCTGAATAACCGGCATCTGATGGATCTTTTACTTTCAGTAATTTTCCTGAGTTATTAAATGTCCAACCGTGGAATGGGCAAGTGTAGGTCGCCTTATTGCCTTTTTTATGACGGCAAAGCTGTGCACCACGGTGTGAACATGCATTGATCATTGCATTGAGTTCACCTTGACGATTACGCGCGATAATGATGGGTTGACGACCAATATGTGTGGTGTAAAAGTCATTATTATTCGGAATTTGGCTTTCATGTGCCAGATATACCCAGTTGCCTTCAAAGATATATTTCATCTCAAGGTCGAACATGGATTGATCTGTAAATACAGAGCGATGAAGTTTAAATTCGCCACTTTCAAAATCGTCAACTAAAAGTTCGTCTATACGATCAAGATGGCTGGTATTAATAACTGGAATACGTGGCATATCCGTTCTCCGACTTTCCAAATTTGGCTAAGTCACTGAGATTTAATGTATTGATCATGAATATGTATGACCTAAAATCTCAGTTTCCTTTGGGCAATGATTTATAGGGAATTAAGCACTTGCGCGACGGCGTTCAACTTCTGTTGAAGGTGCAGTAGTTTTTTCTTTAACCAGTTCCACATTGAAGGTGATGTGTTTGAATGGACCATCAACACCACGACGTGAACTTTCAGCAGGATCAGTTACATCAAAGGCAGTCGCAACTAGACCTTCACGTGTTGCAAATGCAAAGTCATCCCACAGGTACTTATCACCTTCAATATTGAATTGAGTGGTTAGCTTGCGGTAACCAGGTGCTGAAATAAAGTAATGAACATGCGAAGGACGATTACCATGACGACCTAGTTTGTCCAATACAAATTGAGTCGTACCTTTAGGCGGGCAACCGTAGCCAACAGGCATAGTGGTTTGCGCGACATACTGACCTTTGGCATCACTTAAAATAGTACGGCGGAGGTTAAAATCAGATTGAGATTTATCAAAGAATGAATAATTACCAAGACTGTTGGCATGCCAAATTTCAACTTTAGCACCTTCAATAACTTTGCCTTCAGTATCAGTCACTGTGCCTTCGATAAATAACGTAGGGATCTTTCCTGCTTCAGAACCATCATCCATACGTGCAAAACCTACTGATTCGGGAGCGCCTGCAACATATAGCGGACCTTCGATGGTACGTGGTGTACCGCCGTGAATACCCGCCTTGGCATCAGCTTCATCTGCACGTAAATCTAAATAGTGTTCTAGACCAAGACCTGCAGCCAAAAGCCCTAATTCGTTGGCTTGACCTGCATCAGTGAAATATTCCAAACCTTTCCAAAGTTCTGATTGAGAAATATCAAGATCCTCAATTGCTTGAAATAAATCACCCAATAAACGGACAGTGATTTGTTGTACACGTGTATCGACAGGGCCTGTAGCAGTGTCTACGTTCATTGTTTTAACCAGAGTATCAATCTCTTGACGATTCATACTATTTCTCCTTAAGTATGCTTGTATTTTGGGTGGCTGATGTAAGTTGCTTTACATCTGGCTGCCACATTCCTTCTTTACTTGATAAAAATTACATCTATTGATATGGCTTTTAAAAAATTACTTATCGATCATCATCTCGAACTGAAGATGGATGACGATTCAAGGCCATCACTTCTATATTCATGTACGGATAAAGGGGAAGCCCTTGTAAAATACTGTGCAACTCTTCATTGCTTTCAACATCAAAAATACTGATATTTGAATATTGGCCGGTGATACGCCAAATATGACGCCACTTGCCTTGCTGCTGTAATTCCTGTGAATAGGCTTTTTCAACAGCTTTAATTTCATTGACTTGTTCTGCTGGCATATCCAGTGGGATATTAACGTCCATTCGTACTTGAAATAACATTGGAAACTCCTTGTAGATCTCTCAATATTGGGGTTCATCCGTTTACAAACGGCGTAAGTTCTCGATTTTGTTTTCATCCAATTCAATACCTAAGCCTGCTGTTTTAGGTACAGCTAACTGAAAGTTTTGGTATTGAAGGGGCGTTTTTAAAATTTCTTCAGTCAGCAAGAGTGGGCCAAACAACTCTGTGCCATACGTTAAGCTTTCAAAGGTAGAAAAAGCATGTGCCGAAGCAATTGTGCCTACTGAACCTTCGAGCATGGTGCCGCCGTATAAATCAATACCTGCAAGTTGTGCAATCTTATGTACTTCACAACCTTCAATCAGACCACCAGACTGTGCGACTTTTACTGCAAAAACTGATGCTGCATTTCGTTTCGCTAATTGATAAGCACTGTTTGGACCCATTAAAGATTCATCCGCCATAATTGCGATATCAAAACGACGAGTTAAGCGTTGCATCGCATCAATGTTGTCAATCGCACAAGGTTGTTCGATTAAATCAATACCACCGTCTTGTAATAGCTGAATGCCTTTAATGGCTTGTAGTTCTGACCATGCTCGATTGACATCAACGCGGATAGAAATGTCAGCACCTAATGCTTTTTTAATGGCTAAAACATGTTCCACATCAGCTTCTACAGCTCGTGAGCCAATTTTTAACTTAAAAATATTGTGACGTTTCAGCTCAATCATTTTTTGAGCTTCAACAATGTCTTTTTCCGTATTGCCTGATGCCAACACCCAAAGGACTGGAACGCTGTCACGTAAACGACCACCCAATAACTCACTGACTGGCAGACCCAAACGTTGGGCTTGAATATCAAGTAATGCGGTTTGGATGGCACATTTCGCAAAACGGTTGCCATTAATATGCTTTTTAATAGTTGCTAGTGTTTGAGCGACATTCAAACCAGCTAAAGTTTTAAGTAAAGGTACGAAGTAAGTTTCGATATTAACTTTGATACTTTCTGGACTTTCTTCACCGTAGCCGAGCCCACCAATCGTGGTCGCTTCGCCCCAACCGATAAATCCATCTTCAGTGCAGACTTTAACCAAAACCAATGTTTGAGTTTGCATGGTCGCCACCGCCATCTTATGAGGACGGATGGTTGGAATTTCGACGAGCATTGTTTCAATTGATTTATACATCTTGACTCTTCGCAACCTTGCGTTGTGTACCTGATGTGATATACCTTAAAAGAATAAATATATGCTGTCGAACACCTAATTAGCATTTTAATATACTTAAAAGGTATTTAATTAAGTGAGGATTTGGAGAGAATGAAATGGAATTAAGACATCTTCGCTACTATGTAGCAGTTGTAGAAGAGCAAAGCTTTACTAAGGCTGCGGAGAAATTGTTTATTGCACAACCCCCTTTGAGCCGTCAGATCCAAAATTTAGAGGCGGAACTGGGTACTCAGCTTTTCGAACGAGGCAGTCGACCATTAAAGACAACTGAAGCAGGTCAATTTTTTTATCAGCATGCGGTTAAACTTTTGTCTAATGCTGAAGAAATTAAAACCATGACACAACGTGTTGGTATGGTTGAAAAGACCATTACTATGGGTTTTGTTGGGTCACTGCTTTATGGCTTATTACCTAAAATTGTCTATTTATTTAGACAGCAACATCCAAATTTGAAAATTGAATTGATTGAAATGAGTACCAAAGACCAAATTCAATCTTTGAAAGAAGGTCGTATTGATGTTGGATTTGGACGTTTACGTATTTCAGATCCGGCAATAAGACGTGTTTTACTTCGAGAAGAGCCATTGATGGTTGCGGTTCATTCAAGTCATCCTTTTGCACTGCAAACCGCAGGGGTGTATTTAGCCGATATCGTTGAAGAAAACTTATTTATCTATCCTAGCCAAGCAAAACCAAATTTTTCGACACAAGTTCGTGGGCTTTTCTCTGAACATGGGCTTGATCCCAAAAATTTAAAAGAAGTCCGTGAGATTCAATTGGCATTGGGTTTGACTGCTGCGGGTGAAGGCATTTGTGTTGTACCTAGAAGTGCGAAAACGATTCAATTACCGCATTTACACTTCATACCTTTATTGGATGATGCCGCCGTGAGTCCCATTTTCTTAGCGCTTCGTTCAATGGATGAAAGTGAAGATATTCGTTCACTGTTTGATTGTATTTACCAAGTCTATGATCTTGAAGCAATTAAGTATGATCGAGCAGTGATATAAGTAATGGTTTTAATCAAGCTATAAACATAATATCCAAAAGTATCTAACTTTAAACTTACTTATAGTTTGTCTATAGATAAAATATAGTTAAAGATGATAATAGAGGAATATACATACTGATGGTCTCATTCAGACCATTTATCATGAATTACTCTAAAAAACAGGAGTAAATTGATACGGATGCAGAGCATCAAATTTTAGCTAATGGATTGATTAATAACAGACAGCGTACAAATAAACTTTAAAGGTATAAATATAGAGCAATTCGGTTTTGGACAATAAAAATACTTTGCTTCATTGTTCGTGACATACAAACATTCACGAGCAGGAGCATTAAAGTGAATACACATCCAATAAATATCAACACGGTGGTTGATGAAGCTAAATTTACACCCTTTCATTGGAGTGTGCTGATTTGGTGTTTACTGATTATTATCTTTGATGGCTATGATCTGGTCATTTACGGTGTGGCTTTACCTCTTTTAATGCAAGAGTGGGGTTTAAGTAATGTTCAAGCAGGATTACTTGCGAGCACAGCGCTATTTGGCATGATGTTCGGTGCGATGAGTTTTGGAACGCTGTCCGATAAAATTGGTCGTAAAAAAACCATCATGATCTGTGTGGCAATTTTTAGTGGATTTACATTCCTAGGTGCATTTGCCAAATCGCCGACTGAGTTTGGTGTTTTACGCTTTCTTGCGGGTTTAGGCATTGGTGGTGTAATGCCAAATGTCGTTGCACTCATGACAGAGTACGCACCTAAGCGTATTCGTAGCACATTAGTTGCGGTGATGTTCAGTGGTTATGCCATTGGTGGTATGGCATCTGCATTATTAGGCTCATTTTTAGTGGTGGATTATGGTTGGAAAATCATGTTCTATATCGCCGTTATTCCATTGCTTGCATTGCCTTTGTTATGGAAATTTCTACCTGAATCCCTCATGTTTATGACCCAAAAAGGCGAAACAGAAAAAGTTCGCGCTGTGGTTCATAAAATTGCACCTGAATTAAATATCCCAAGCACTGCAACCTTTAAATTGGATGAACCTGTTGCAGGTGATGAAGCGCCATTACGTGCTTTATTTCAGCAAGGTCGTATGTTTAGTACGTTGATGTTTTGGGTGGCATTCTTCATGTGCTTACTCATGGTTTACGCACTTGGAAGCTGGTTACCAAAACTCATGATCCAAGCAGGCTATTCATTGGGCGCAAGTATGTTGTTCCTTTTCGCCCTAAATATTGGAGGCATGATAGGTGCAATCGGAGGCGGTGTTCTCGCTGATAAATTCCATCTTAAACCTGTATTAACCATCATGTTTACTGTCGGTGCAATTGCATTGATCTTATTGGGATATAACAGCCCGCAAGCTGTGCTGTATGGTTTGATTGCCGTTGCTGGTGCAGCAACGATTGGTTCACAAATCTTACTCTATACCTTTGTGGCACAGTTTTATCCTGCTGCGGTACGTTCTACAGGTATGGGATGGGCATCAGGTATTGGTCGAATCGGTGCAATTGTCGGACCAGTCTTGACTGGAGCATTATTGACACTTGAACTTCCACATCAAATGAACTTCTTAGTGATTGCGATTCCAGGTGTGATTGCAGCATTGGCAATCTTTATGGTGAATCTGCGTGCATCGGTTGAGGGTGAAAAAGTTAAACAACCTGATTTGGTTGTAAGCCCTAAACAGACAGCTCATTAAGCGAGGAATGCCTACATCACAACGGTGTAGGCTGGCTTCTATTCATCAGCAAGATCTGTAAATACTATTCAAATGCAATAAATGAAGAATATTTACCACAAATTTTGGTTCATTCTTTGAATCGTTAGACTTTGATCGAAATTGAATCAATATTTGTAGGCAATCGGCTTCTTTGGAACTAAGTTATTTTTCATAAATCATTTTAGATGAAACATTTATTTATTTTCATCGCTTGTTTTAAATCAACAAAGTCAGGATTGACTTAATATACATAGGATATGTACCGATGAATCAATTTAAAAAAAATAGTCTCACTATTGCTCTAGGATTAAGTGTGGTGAGTTATGTACAGGCAGATACCAAAACCTCTGTTGCTGTACAGCAAAGTCAGCAAGCTGAAGTTAATCAGCTTAGAGCAGAAGTAAAAGAACTTCGCAATTTACTCGAGCAATTTACTCAAACTCAGCAAAAACAAGCAGTGCAATTACAACACGTTCAGCAACAGCCGATAGAGACGACAAATGCTCAAAAGGCACAGAAACCTAATGGAATGGGTTTAACACTAGCGGGCTCTGAAATTAATTTTTACGGCAATGTCCGTATGGATGCTCAGTATCAAGCTGAGGGTGGTTTACAAGCACGTCTTTATAACCAAATTAGTAGTGTACCTATTGAAGCAATTGCCGAAAGAAGTGATGAATTTAAGTCAACGCTGTCAGCAACGCGTATCGGTTTGGATTTTAAAACACCGGTCACAGGGAAAGACGTATCTGGGAAGATTGAAGTTGATTTCTTAGGTGGTGCGAATTTCGATAACTTACGGATTCGTCATGCTTATGTGAACTATGACAATTGGTTAATTGGTCAAACATGGTCGAATTTTGCTGTTCCAGACTATATGCCTGAAACGATTGACGCACTGGCTTTTGTCGGTGGCTCGGTTAAACGGACACCACAAGTCCGTTATAAACATACATTTAATCCAAATACAAACTTGATCACAGCCGTTGAAGACCCTAAAGATAGTTCTATTAGCATGCGTATGCCTGCGTTAACCACTCGTTTAAATCATAAAGTCAATGACGAGCTGTCGTTAAGTGGTCGTGCAATGACACATGAAAAAAGAATAGACAGTGAGGAAAAGTGGGCTTGGGGTGTCGGTATTGGTGCGAAATATGACTTTAGCCCTCAGACCAGTTTGAAAGCAGATTATTACCATGTCAAAGGGGATAGTAGCTTTGTTTCATGGGCAAATAGTGGCGTACTCAAAACTGCATCAGGAGATTTGGTACAAAATGAATTTGACTCAATCACAGTTGGTGTTACTCAAAAGTTCAATGACAAATTAAGAGGAACTTTAGGTTATGGCTTTATGAAGTTTAATGAGGATCAAGACTATCTTGGCACTGTTGCCAATAAAACAGCATCGAATAAAGAACTTTGGCAAGCTTGGGCAAATATGTTCTATAACCCAGTTAAACCGATTAGTTTAGGTGTGGAATATGTATATGGTGAACGAACTGCTTTAGCCCCAGCAGTAAATGGGCAAGATACAGGTATCGACAATCGCGTGAACGCCGTAGCTATTTATAATTTTTAAAAACTGAATATTGGGAATGAATTAAGCTTTAAGTTTGAATCACTTTTTTTTCAATATAACTCTAAGCCCATGAATAAAGTTTTATTCATGGGCTTTTCATGATTAATCAAAGCATTCAATTTTAAATAGCAACTGATGAATGAATAAATAGAGCATAAGAAGTATGGAAACATAAGGAAACCTTACAAATAGCGTAATTTTTTATGATTTATGACTGATCAAATTGTTCTTAAATATTTCAATGTAATTTTTCTATATTTTATAAATTACTGTTTTCAAATTAAAAAGAAGAAATTACTCATTGAATCGAATCATGATCTTTACAAAAGGAGGGTTTGGCTAAATTTCACTCAATGCAATAGTGGAAATAATACTGATAGGAGTAGAAGAAATGCCTAACTTGTTGAAAGAGCGTTTAGTTTATGTCCTCAATAGAGATAATAACAATTACTTAGAAATGGTAAATTTTTTTTTAGATCCTGATATTTCTTTATTTGATAAAGAAAAAAAATCGACTCAATTTTTAAAAAATGAATTTGAACTTTTAAATGACGCTAATACTGATATTGATTTTCCTCAGTCTTTGTCTGAAATTAAACAATGGACTGCCTATAAGCAGCAACATATTTATTCTGAATATAAAGCCTATTTAAATAGAAGACAAAATGGGCAACATCGTGAATATTTCAATTCAGTCAGTCATGTTTTTGAATTTTTAATTAAAATTGCACCTGTAAAAAAGGTTGATGGCGCTTGGCTGTATAGTTTAACCAATTATTGGAGTGATGCTGATTTCAGAGAACTGATTAGCATCTATTTAGAAGAGTTAGGACAAGGGTTGGCTCGAGCAAATCATGTCAAACTGTATAACGATTTACTCCAATCTTTAGGCTTAGAACATTTTGAAGGTTTTCTTGAGGATCGTTATTACCATCAACCTGCGATTCAACTGGCGCTGAGTTATGCATCGCCTGAATTTATTCCTGAAATTGTCGGCTTCAATTTAGGTTATGAGCAATTACCATTACATCTACTCATTACAAATTATGAGTTAAAAGAGTTGGGGATTGATTCGCATTATTTTAATGTCCATATTACGATTGATAATCATGATTCTGGGCATGCAGCTCAGTCCATCCAAGCTGTTGAAAAAATTGCTCAAAAATATAAAAATAAAGACGAATTTTACCACAAGCTTAGAAGAGGTTATGCGCTCAATGATCGAGGTGTTTCTTCAACTCAAATTGTAAAAGATTTAAATCTCAATGAAATGATCATCAATATTTTTAAAAGAAAAGCATTGGTAGGACGCTATGTGCACAACGATAAATGTAAGTTCATGGAGAAAACAATTAATCAGTGGTTAAACGATCCTGAACAAATTTCAAATTTTTTAGACATATTAAAAGATAAAAATTGGATCAAAACAGGGGAAGACCCTGAACTCAGTCGCTTTTGGACAATGATTAATGATGTTGATGGGAAAATGTATGGCGTTTTTAATTCTGCTGAAAAGCAAATGATTTATGATTGGATCGATAATGCAACATATGCAGAATACTCAAAAGAAAAGAAGAATATCTCCATCACTCATCCTGAATTACATGATTATTCTTTTGCTTATTTGGGAGATGAACAGCTGAAGGAGCTTAAAAGAAAGATTGAGTTAGAATCGAATATTGCTTCTAAAGTGAATACATTGATTCCATACCTTGCACCTCATCTCCATCATACTGAAGTTGGACTATGGAGTACTTATCAATACGTTCGTTATTTATTTCCGCAATTGATTATGAAAGCTCATATTTAATATTTTAATTGATTCTTGAATCACATAAGGTCTGGAATAGTATTAATCAACATGAGTAAAACTCATCTTTTACTGAATTTATATCGTTTTACTCATGTTTTGATTCGCGCTTAAATACACCCATTGAGAAATATTAACTTTTAAGATTTGGGTGGCGGATTATTATGAGTACTAAATTTGCATGTTCAATTAAGCGCATTCGTTTTGACGAAAACTATCAACCTGCTAATAACACACGTCTAACCACAAACTTTGCCAATTTGGCACGTGGTGAAAGTCGTGAAGAAAATCTTCGCCGTACGCTTGCGATGATTAATAATCGCTTTAATAGCTTAGCAAGTGTAGATAACCCAAATTCAGATCGCTATTCATTAGAGATTGACATTATTTCTGCTGAGCTTGATGTAGAGGGTAATGGTCAAACTTTCCCATTTATTGAAACGCTTAAAAGTACCATTATTGACCATAAAACCAATGAACGTATTGAAGGCATGATTGGTAATAGTTTTTCATCGTATGTCCGTGATTATGATTTTAGTGTGGTATTGCCTCAGTTAGGTTGTGGCGTAGGTGAAAAACCTGAGACCTTTGGTGATTTACATGGCAAGCTTTATCAACATTTAGTGAACTCAGAAGTATTTAAAGCAGAGTTTAACAAGCAACCTGTGATTTGTTTGAGTGTTTCAACCTCTAAAACCTATTTCCGTACTGCCAATGTACACCCCGTTTTAGGTGTGGAATATACCAATGATGAATATTCACGTACTGATGAATACTTTGCCAAAATGGGCTTACGTGTACGTTATTTCAAACCGGCAAATGGCAATGCACCTTTAGCATTCTATTTCGCAGGTGATTTATTACGTGATTACACTGATTTTGAGCTGATTAGTGCAATTGCAACAATGGAAAGCTTCCAACGCATTTATCGTCCTGAAATTTATAACACCAATTCACCAGCAGGTTTAGTGTACAAGCCAAGTTTAAGCTATACAGATTACTCACTTACACGCATTGTGTATGACCGTGTTGAGCGTGGTCAATTGGCAGTTAAGCAGGGCAAGTGGACAGAACAGAACTTTATCAAGCCATATCAAAACATTTTAAATGAATGGGCGGCTAACTTTACTGTAAATACTGCTGATCAATACCAAGCGGCTTAATACATCAAATTGATATACAGATTTACGAATTTAGAGAAAGAAGATTAGAAATGGCGCTTTTAAAACCAAAAACTTTACTCCCAACATCAACAGCAGGCAGCTTACCAAAACCATCATGGTTGGCAGAGCCTGAAAAATTATGGTCAGCTTGGAAGCTCGAAGGTGAAGATCTTCTACAAGCAAAACGTGATGCACTTAGCTTATCGCTACATGAGCAATTACAAGCAGGTATTGATATCGTATCTGATGGTGAGCAAACTCGTCAGCACTTTGTCACTACCTTTATTGAGCATCTTGAAGGGGTCGATTTCGAGAAGCGTGAAACCATGCGTATTCGTAATCGGTATGATGCAAGCGTGCCATCTGTGGTCGGTGAAGTTTCACGTAAACAACCTGTGTTTATTGAAGATGCAAAATTCTTACGTAGCCAAACCAATCAACCAATCAAATGGGCACTCCCTGGCCCGATGACGATGATTGATACGCTTTTTGATGATCACTACAAGAGCCGTGAAAAATTGGCATGGGAATTTGCCAAAATCCTGAATCAAGAAGCTTTAGAGTTAGAAGCATCAGGCGTGGATATTATCCAATTTGATGAACCTGCATTTAACGTATTTTTTGATGAAGTCAATGATTGGGGCATTCCAACGCTAGAACGTGCGCTTGAAGGCTTAAAGTGTGAAACGGCAGTTCATATTTGCTACGGTTATGGTATTAAAGCCAATACTGATTGGAAAAAGACTCTAGGCAATGAATGGCGTCAATATGAAGAATCTTTCCCGAAACTACAACAATCTAAGCTCGATATTATCTCGCTTGAATGCCAAAACTCTCGCGTGCCTATGGATTTAATTGAACTCATCCGTGGTAAAAAAGTGATGGTTGGTGCGATTGATGTAGCAACTAACACAGTTGAAACCGCTGAAGAAGTAGCAAATACACTGCGTAAAGCCTTGCAATTTGTAGATGCTGATAAACTTTATCCTTCAACCAACTGTGGCATGGCACCACTTCCACGTGAGGTTGCACGGGGTAAACTCAATGCCTTAAGCGCTGGCGCAGAAATTATTCGTAAAGAACTCGCTGCGCAATAACACTGGTTTTCAAATGATTAAAGGGTAAGATCATTACCCTTTATTTTCATAAAAATCGAAAACTCGATTTAGGATAAAAGAGATGATTGAATCAACCGACTTTAGAAATGCAATGTCGTTACTTACGACCGCAGTTAATGTAATTACCACAGAAGGTGAGGATGGCATGCATGGCTTTACCGCATCTGCTGTGTGTAGCGTGACGGATACACCTCCCACTTTATTGGTCTGTATGAATCAATCTTCTCGTTCACATACACATTTTGTTGATAATAAGATTTTAAGTGTCAATGTCTTAGGTGCACAGCATGAAAAAATCTCGAACGCCTTTGCCTCAAGTAAATTAAGTTCCGAAGATCGTTTTAAACTTGGGGCTTGGACAACATTAGAAACAGGTTCACCGATTTTAGAAGATGCTTTGGTCAGTTTTGATTGTGAGATTGAGCAAATACAAGAAGTTGGTACGCATAGCATATTTATGTGTCGTGTAGTTGCAATCAAACAAAGTCAGCAAGATGAAAGTTTGGTGTATTTTAATCGTGTCTATCATCAAGTTGGGCAAGTAGAAACGGCCTAAATTTGTACGATAATCCTTGTTAAATTCATCTCAAATTTTGAAATAAATATCCTGTGAAATTCATCATTTTTAGCTATTGGTGCGTTTGTAGATTTTGCCGCAGGGCTTTTTGTAGGCGGCGATACAATTATTGATCCACAGATCAAAAGCCTACATCGAGTACGATTTGATTATAAATGATCATTTTGCATGAGTATTAACAAATCAAGAGTAATCTGTATTCACCATTTTCAAAGGGTGCTCTATGTACGCAGGGTAGGACTTGTTGTGTAGGGTGATCAACAGCTAAACGCCAAAGATGTCCTGTTCCCAAGTTTACTAGGTTTGCATCAGGTTTAGGTTGATAATGCAAATCAAAAAAGTATTCTTCAAGAAAATCATCAAATTCAGCATCTGACCCATCATGTAAATCTTTCAATTTAGCTCTAATTTCTGGAATTAAAATCTTTTGCTGAACTTGATCATTAGCGATGATGTCACTTGAAGCGCCGTGATATGTACACAAAAAAGTATCGGTTTCAATGGGTGAGCGATCCACATGAAATGAATATACATCTGTTGAAATGAAATCTAATTCATCATCTCGATCATAATTTTTGAGTAAATTTAAAGATGGTGAAGCCCCAAAATCAGTTAAAAAATGTATATCTTGTAAAATAATTTTTCTAGCTAGCTCACCATTTTGTGTGAGTTCTAAGGCTAAAAGGTCTTGAACAGAAATTTCTGCAATATTTTCATCTAATTCGAGTTTATCTATAATCTCTTTAAAATCTCCAACTAAATTTCTAAACCAACATATCGCATTCATATTTCCTTTGAAATGTGAATGCACAAGTTCAGGAAAGCTTGAAACTAGGCTGATTTGATCATTGTTAGAAAAAATATTGTTCATAGAAATTACATAAAAACTTTGTTGCATGATACATGTCGGTTAAAGAAATATAGATTGGTATAAAATATTATGCTGAGACTAGATTTTTAATAGCTAAGATTTTTGTTTGGCTTTTTGGCGTAATACATATAAATATAAGCTTTCTACTTTTTCACGTGCCCATGGTGTAGTGCGCAAGAATCGTAATGATGATTTAACACTTGGATCTATGCAAAAACATCTAATTTCAATTTTACGACTTAAGCCTTCAAAGCCATCATAGTAATCCAATAATTCATCCAAAATGTCTGCAAGTTTTTTGCCGTGTAAAGGGTCATTGGAGGTGTTCATAATAGATTAACAACATTTGAGGAGGCCATTATTATAACCTAAGCGAGTTGGAAAATGAGAGGGCTGGAATTTAAACCTTTAATATAGAAAATTACGGCTTATTTTCTAGTTTTAACTTTATTAAAAATTTTTAAATGTTGAAATTCTAATAATTATGGGACATTGAAAATTGCAGGACAAACACATGTACGTAGGCAACTTGTATAATCTTTTATTTAACATAATATACATTATGCGAAATCATATTGTTAGAACCCATTTAAATTGTCTATATTCTCACCAATAAAAATGTCTAGTTTATGATGGTTTTTATCATCATGGACTGGATATAAAATATAGATGCTGATCACTATGTCTGATAAAGAAATTCAACGTCTTGCAGTTCTGCAAGAGGTTCGAGATCATCGTATTACCCAAGTCCGTGCTGCTGAAATCCTGAATCTTTCCACTCGTCAAATTACCCGGTTATTGCAGAAGCTCCATCAAGACGGTGTTTCAGGTCTGGCGCATGCCAGTCGTGGTCACCCGGGTCATCATCGCCATGATGAGTTATTAAAATCAAAGTGCCTTTCCATTATTTCTGAACATCTGCTCGGATTTGGACCCACCTTGGCGCATGAGAAGCTCAGCAGCATGTTTGACCTGAATATCCCTGTAGAAACGCTTCGGCGCTGGATGACTGCAAATGAGCTCTGGATTCCGCGATCCAAACGTCTAAAACGCCCATATCAGCCACGCTATAACCGGGATTGCTTGGGTGAGCTGATTCAGATTGATGGCTCATATCATGACTGGTTTGAAGGCCGAGCCGCCAAATGCTGCTTGCTGGTTTATATCGATGATGCCACTGGAAAGCTGTTGCATCTGCGCTTTTGTGAAGCGGAAACGACCTTTGATTACATGCTTTCAACCCGAGCCTACATTGAGCAATATGGGAAGCCCTTGGCCTTTTATAGCGATAAACACTCGGTATTCCGAGTCAATCAGAAATCGAGCCAAGACAGCAAGATCACGCAATTTGGGCGGATTCTGAACGAGTTAAACATTGATATTATCTTCGCCAACTCACCACAGGCCAAAGGCCGCGTAGAACGAGCGAATAGAACCCTTCAGGACCGTTTGATCAAGGAGATGCGCCTAGAAGGCATCGGTTCGATTGCTGAAGCCAATGCATGGCTACCCTGCTTTATTGAGCATTTCAATCAGAGGTTCGCCAAATGTGCGAGAAACTCAAAGAATTTACATCGGCCCTTAACCGAATCTGATCTTGAACTGGATGATATTTTTACCTGGCAGGAACCGCGTAAGGTCACCAAGAATCTAACCCTGACCTATGACAAATGTATTTATATGCTTGAACCGACTGAATTAAACCAGAAATTAGTTGGGCAATATATTTCATTTCTAGAGTATCCGGATGGGACTGTGGCCCTCATGCATCAAGGACGAAAGCTCAACTACAGCATCTTCAATAAATTGGCTGGGCTACAGCAAAATGAGATTGTTGAAAATAAACGTTTAGGTTCAGTTCTAGCGCATATTCAACAGCAGCATGAAGCATTGGAAAAACAGAATAAACGTTCAAGAACAAACAAAAGTATGCCAAGTCGTAAAGCTCAGAAAGCCGGTATTGAACAAAGAAAGTTGAATCCTGTGCTTGACTCTTGTCGTTAAAAACAGGACATTTTAAATGGTTTATCGCATAGACATTTTAATTGGTGAATACCA